>NZ_JHVI01000008.1 GCF_000620065.1 Meiothermus cerbereus DSM 11376
TTCAGCAAGGCCCGCTTATCCCCTCCTGGGTTGTAGCGGTGCTTATCGATGAGCCCCTGGGGTCCCTCGGCGTTGTAGCGCCGGATGAGCTTGTAGACCCAGTTCTGGCTAAACCCGGTGGCCTGGCTCACTGCCCGGGTGCTGGGGCGGTTCTCCCGGGTCTGCTGGGCGTACAACCAGATCACCTGCCAGCGGGTCTTCTCCTTGGCATCCTTGCAGCTACGGTAGCGCTGTTCGAGTTCTTCCAGGCTCAGGTGGGCGTGTAGGGCTATGGCTTTGCTTGGCATGAGTTATTATCTACATAGATTTGGTACTTGATTGCCCTGGGGGGTGGGTGGTTTAGCTCCGACCGGATGCGGGTTAACCAGGCCGCCCAGATTTTGAGCGCCGACGTAACCCGGGCCCGCCTTGAGGCCCTTCGGCGCAACGTGCCGGTGGGGATTCGCTTCGATTTCAGGCCTGGCGCCAACCGTTACGAAATAGTTGCAGACGCCGACCAAAACGGCCTGGACAGCAGCGACCCCGTCATCAGCCGTACCCAGTTTGGGGCCGGTGAGTGGGGCCGGGTGCAGGGCAGCTTGCGGCAGTGCACTAACGCTGACGCAGCCGCCGCCAGCAGCGCCGAGGTGGTTTTCGACGCGCGGGGGGTCTACCAGCTTGCCACCAGCCGCAGCGTGCAGCTTTCCATCGGCTCATATAGCCGCTTTGTCAACATCAACCAACAGGGTCGTGCCCAGATTCGCACGTCCTGTCCATAGGAGCAACCATGCAGAACCGAGGCGTTACCTTAGTAGAGTTGCTGATTGCCCTGGCCGTGATGGGGGTGGCCTTTGGGGTGCTGGTGTTCTCGCAAGCTACCAACTACCGTGTTACGGCTCGAGCGGGGGTGGTGAGCCAGGTGAAGGACACCGCCACGCAAATTCTGGAAAACCAGGTGGGGGTTGTACTGGCCAACTTTACCCGCTACTACAATGGCTGCCCTACCGGGAGCGAAACCGGCTGTTTTGGAACCGGCTTTATCATCAACAGCGGTATCGACGAAGGCCTGGACGGCGAAGGGCAAATCCTGATTCAGTCCTCCGCAGCCAGCCAGGGCATTGTGGTCAATCTGACGACCAAGGTTTCGTGCTACGACAGCTTTGCTTCACGCACCGCTGCTATTGGGTCACGTAGCCTCGAGCCCTGCCCCCGTCCCAACTAGGAGCCTGCTATGCGAACCCAAGGTTTTACAATCCTCGAGCTACTGGTGGTGCTGGTCATTTTTACTGGGGTGCTGACCATCGCGACCCGTTTCCTGGCCAGCCAATCGCAGGATACCCGCATCGTGCAGGAGCGCAACGAGGTGCAAGACCGGGCCCGTCTGGTGCTGCAGATGGTAAGCCAGGACTTGATTTTGGCGGGCTCGAGCCGCTTCATCCGGGGCAACGAGGTGCGCTTTGATGAGGCCAACTGGGTTTCTTGTGCACCCGGAACCCCCTGCCTGACCGGTGACGATCACAGCGAGCGCGATACCTTTATCACCCGTTACCACACCAGCCTTTATCCCAACGGTCAGGAATGCCGCGCTGTGGGCTATGCCTTCAGCGGAACCACCCTTTTGCGGGCGGATGTGCCGTGCAGTAGTCAGGATCCGACTGGGGCCATTCCGGCCAGCAGCTACCGCGAGTTTGCTGCCAATATCACCCAGCTCAACATTAGCTATGTCTGCGGGGATGCGGCAGCTACCGAAGTGGGGCGGCCCAGCGATTGTGTTAGGGTGGTCAACCTCACCGAACGTTTTGTGCGGGCTGCACTGGTTACCGTTACGGCAGCCTCGCCTCAGGGTACCTACACCTACACCATTGCCCAGCGCGTACCGATCCGCAACCTGAAAACCGACGAGGTGCTGTGATGAGACAACCCCAAGGAATTGCCCTGGTCGTCACGCTGGCCATCCTGGTAGCAGTTGCGCTGCTGGCTTTTGCTACCTCGGTGACCACCATGCTCAGCCAGTGGAGTGCCCGCAACGAGCGCGGTGCGACCGAAGCCTACTATGTGGCTGAAACTGGCCTGCAGGAGTGGAAAACCCGCCTGTTCCAGGCCTACCGCTGGCAGCTTTACCAGACTGTTAGTAATGCCAATAGAAGCCGTATCCCCGGCCGCAGTGAGTGCGGCAACGTGCTGGCGGGCGGGGTGGACTGGAACCGTAACGGAACCATCGAAAGCAACGAGACCCTGCCCACCACCCGTACCGGAACCGTTCCTATGGGTGCCAGCACCGGCACCTACACCATCACGGTAGCCCAGGACCCCACCCGCCCACGCTTCATGCTGGTGCGCTCGGTAGGCCGCTTCAATGGCTCCCAGGCCATAGTCCAGGCTACCTTCGACCTCTCCAACACCGGCCCCTGGAACTACGCCATCTTTAGCGGAGCTGGGGCTGCCAACCGGCACCTCAACGGGGGTGCCACGATTCGGGGTGGCCTTTATGTGCAGGGCCAGAGCAGCGACCCCAACCGGGTTGTGATTGATTCCCGCGGCGATTTTGAAATGCTCAACGAATATAGCTATAGCTCCGATACTGTGCCGGGTAGCCGACTCAACAGCGACATGCGCAGCCTTTCCAACCTCTGTGCAACCCTGCGGGTGCAGTATGGCCGGGTGGAGGTGGGGGGTAGCGCGAGCTTTGGCAAACCCACCAACAAGCTCCTGGGTGCTTATGTAGGAGATGCTGCCGACGATATTTACGGCAATACCTCTGGTGTATGCGCTGCCAACCGGGGTATCTGCACCGACGACCGGGGGGCCTTCGACCTTCCCCCTGCCCTGGCCCCCAAATTTCCCGAGTTCAACACCACCCGCTGCACCACCGACCCCAGCAAGACCTGGGCCGCCTGCGTGCGCGACGAGGCGGCGGCTCGAGGGCTTCGCATAACCAGTACAGCAGTTCTTTTCCCTGTGGGCGCAATTCCAACCAGCCCGCTGTCATGCGTGTTGGGTAACCTGCTCAGTAGCGGTGAACTGCGTTTTGGCAGTACCAGCGTGGACTGCCGCTATACCCTGAACGGCAAGACCGGCGGTTTCCGCTATACGGGTGGCAACCCGGGTACGCTGGAAATTTATGGAACTTTACATACCAGTGGCATTAACGTGAGATTTAGCAATGCGGTAAACTACCGCGCGTTCGACTTTACCGACCCCACCGAGCGCAACGCCTCGATATTTGTGGAGGGGGGCAGCATTACCCTGAGCGGCGACCTTCTGCCCGATGCCAGCTCGGCCACCTTCCCTGATCAGGTGTTGGGTCTGCTGGCGCAGAACAACATAGAACAGCTCACCAACAACGCCATGGGCATCTTTTATGCTGGCAACCGCTTCCGCACCCAAAGAGGACAGCACACCCTGGGTACTGTGGTGGCCAATGAGTTCTGCACCACCAGTGCGGGCGGTAACCAGTGCAATGCCGGCCAGAAGGCCAACGTGACCTACATTCCAACCATGGGGAACCTCCCGGTAGCGGCTCAAATCCCCGAAGACACCATTATCGCCTCCTTTAAGATTATGTCTTACGAACGGCGTTAGACCGATGCGCTCACCAGACCCCCAGGCCCTGCCTGGGGGTTGTTCTGGTGGTTGCCAGAAAGCCTAGCCCTGTTGGGGCAAGCGTAGACTGAGACTATGCCGCTCAAGCATCAACTGGCCTGGGTGATTGGTTTATTGGCTTTTATACCCAACCTGGTGATTGTGCTGACCTTTTGGGCCTCGGCCCGCGGGCAGTCGTTGGAAACCTCGCTCTTCTTGCTGGTCTGGGTGCTGGTGCTGGCCCTAATTGCCGCTGGCGTGGGTTACATCCTGGCCAGCACCCTCCTAAGGCCTATGGACGAACTCACCCGTAGCCTCTACTACCTGCGGGGAGCGGGCCGTACCCTGGCTGAGCTTTCCCTGCCCTCGCCCAAACAACGCCCGCCTGCCGAGATAGAGCAGCTTCGTGAGGGCTTCGAGGAGCTGCTCGATTACCTGCGGGAGCTGCTGGAGGCACGAGAGGCCACCTATGCTGCCCTGACCCACGACCTCAAAACCCCCCTGCTGGCCAGTCTACGGGCGCTGGAATACCTGGAAGAAGCCGACAAAATTGGGCCGGAAAAGCGCAAGGAGATGTTGCGTAACTTGCGGGATGAATTGAACCGGAGCTATCTGCTGGTGGAAAACCTGCTCACGGCCAGCCGCCTCGAGGCCCAGCGCATCCAGCCCGAAAACCTCAACCTGCGCTCGATTCTGGAGGACTTTCGCCTGCGCTACGCCCAGCAGGCCCAAAAGCGTGGCCTGCGCCTTGAGATTGAAGGGGCCGGACAGGTTCGGGCCGAGCGGCTCTTGCTGGAGCGGGCCCTGGCCAACCTGACCGAAAACGCCCTGCGCCATGCAAAGAGCTGGGTGGTGCTGCGGGCGGGGGATGGCTGGCTCGAGGTCGAGGACGACGGGCCGGGCCTGCCCGACAGCTTGGAAGCCCTTACCCAGCCTTTTCGCAGCCAGCGTCTGCGGGGGGTGCGGGCTGGCAGCGCCGGGCTGGGCCTGTATGTGGCCCGGCGGGTAGCCGAGGTGCACGGGGGGCAGCTAGAAAACCTGGCTTTGCCAGGGCAGGGAACCCGGCTCCGCATTCGGGTGTCATGAAGTCCTAGCTTTCCTGCGAATACTCTGTAAATCGGTTTACTTTGTACAGAGTCTGTTGGGTGGTAGAACCCGCAGGTTGCAGAAAGAACGCTTGTATTTGTGGACGATTGCTCTCAACAGGGCAGGATTGTGATTTTTGACCAAAAGCAAAGTGGTCTTGAAGAGAAGCGTAAAACCCGCACTGGTGCGCATCAACATCCACTAACCGCAATCTGAGACTGCGTATTAACAACTTATTAACGTAACGCCGAAGCCCCCAAATGGGGGTGCAACGACAGGCTGGGCCAGCTCAAACTCGAGGCACTATGACCAGATTCTCGCAGCCTGGTGTTTGGCAAATAAGAAAGCCCATGGGTTTTACCCTGTTGGAGCTCATAGTGGTGATGGCGGTTCTGGGAGTAGCTGCAGGTATTGGTATAGCGCAGCTACGTAATCTGGGTCAACGCCAACAGGCAGCCGCAACAGTTGACCAGATTCGCCAGCTTTTTTGGCAGGGAGCTACAGCGGCGGCGAGTCGAGGAGGTACTAATTTTCTTCTGGTGCGAAGTGGCAACACCCTTCGGGTTCAATCCCAGAATGACGCAAGCGTCCTGCGCAGCGTGACCTTGCCTTCCGGGGTCTCCTGCAGTTTGGGCGAAGGTACACTGGCAACTTTTACCTCTCCGGGCAAGGTTATTTTTTCGAGCTCATTTCCGGCGAATCGCCAGTTTACCATCTCGGTCAATGGGCAAAGCGTTACCCTGACAGCAACACTCATAGGAGAGGTGAGGCGGCAATGAGAAACCAGGGCCTGACTTTTGTAGAAGTAATCGTGGCGACGGGTGCTTTGGCTATTGTGCTGGGCCTGTTCACGACTCTGCTGGTAGGCAACATGCGCCAGACCAGCATTACGGGTGGCCGCGTCCAGGCCAACCAAATTGGCATCTTTTTGGGGCGGCAGATCCTCGAGGCCGATGACCGCGCTTTGCCCACAGTGGGCAACAGCCTAAGCTGGGGTTATGGTCAACTAAACAGCTCCAGCACCGGTTTCCCTAGCCTTACGTCTGAACAGCAGTTCGGCAACATTGCGCTCTACCGGGCCAGCGTCGCTAACCAGGGGGTTCCATCCTGGGCAGGTAGCGGCTGGCAGGTTAGCCAGTACCGCATCGAGGTTTGCTGGCAAAGCCCAGAGGGCGAAAGGTGCGTGCGACAGAGCATTATCGGCCCATCGCCCGCCCTGGCCGGTAGCGAGATAGTTACCAACATCAACTAGGAGGTTGCCTTGCGTCCCCAAGCGTTTACCCTGATCGAGTTGCTGCTGGCGCTGGCAGTGCTGATTGTTGTGATGAGCATGGCTTTTAACACCAGCATTCAGGGATTACAGCTCAACCAGTCCAACGAGGCGATCAGTGCAGCTCAAAACAAAGCCCGGCGGGTGCTTGAAGTGCTAAGCCAGGATTTGCGTACGGCCGCTTTTGCCATCATCACCCACTCCCCGTTCAACTCCAACACCACCGCCATCTCCTTTGCCCAGGTTGCAGGGGGTGCGGGCTATACCGTCACTGCGGTGGCCGGTAACACGCTTACCATAACAAGCAATTCGACTACCCTTAGCAGCGAGGTTCCAGTGGGTAGCCGACTGGTGGTAGTAGATGGCAACGGTAACACTGTACTAACCCGAACCACCGGATTGCCTGTATCCAGTGGTTTAAATACCTACACCATAACCACCACCTGCGCCGTGCTGCCGGTGAGTGCAACCTCACAAACCCTGGCCTCTGTGGTTAACCTGATGGGCTACGGCTACGACGCGAGCAACCGGAAGCTGGTTTATCGTGAGCAAGGTGATGCGGCCAGTACCGATGTGGCCTTTGATGTCAGCAACTTCCGCATTGACTATGTGTATCAGCGTCGTGCAAACGGTGCGGTGAGCGAAGAACGCAACCCCAGTGGCTATTTGGTAAGCGGGCAGGTTCGGCCCTACTTTACCAGCGGGGGAGCCGAGTTCGCCTTGCGTCGGGTGCAGTTCACCCTGGGTGTTCAGGTGCCCTTGCGCGGGCGTAATGTTGAACGAACCTACACAGGCCAGGTAGATATGATCAACACCCTCTATTACCAAGTTAAGGCGGTGAACCTATGCAACCCATGAAACGCCCCCAGGGCATTGCGATTGTGGTGGCTCTGACGGTAATTCTGCTACTGAGCGTGATCAGCGGCTTAATCTTTAGCCGTACCATGAATGACCTTCGTACCAGCCGCGACAACACCGCGATGGCCCAAGCGGTTAACCTGGCTCGAGGTGGGGCGGTGGCGGCCTCGGCGCTTCTATCCAACGAGGTGAGGGCGAGTCTGGAGAGTATCGTTCGTTCGGCCAATCCCAGCATGGGAGGGATTAGCACCAGCGATGTCTGGTACTACGGGGGCAACAGCACCCAGCCCATTCCTTCTACGGTTGCTACCCGTTTGGCCTTGTTGGCCTCGAGCTTGCAGACCAGTGTGAATACCCTGATTTGCAGCCGAAACTTTGCTCCAGATGGTTCGGGTGCCACTGTGCAGGTACGTATCTTTTTCACCACCGCAGCCGCTTGCGGCCAGGCCTTTCCTTCCGCTGCTCGACTGCCAACGGGATATGTGGTAGACAACGACAACAACCCTTCGACCCCTCTTACCCGCCAGGTGCAAGGGTATGCGCTGCCCTATGTGATGGTTGTTACCGCCTCGCCCGGCACGCCCTATCAGCGCAACGTCTTGATTCAGGGCGAGTATCGCTTTTTGCTGACCAATGGTAGCTTTGCCCGCTACGCGCTGTTTACCAACCAGCACCGCACCCGCTCCAATACCGGGGTCTGGTTTACCGGCCAAACTTTGTTTGACGGGCCGGTACATACCAACGAGCGTTTTCGGTTTTCCTTTAACCCCTGGTTTGGGGGCTATGTCACCAGCGCGGGCTGTACCAACGCTGGTGTAAGCAGTTGCAGTGGTTCTATAAGCCCTGGAGCCTTTTTTGGCTCGGGGAGTAACACCACCTTCCTTTCCCCTTCCCAGATGGCAAACCCCAACGCCCCGAGCTGGACCAGCGGGGGCAATACCCATGCCCCCGTATTCGATGGCACGCCTAAGGTTAACTGGCAGGAGTCGTTTATCCCCATGCCGCCCAATGCCCAAGACCAGCGCAACGCTGCGACTTCGGGAGGGCTTTACCTTAACTTCAACGTGACCCGTCTGACCCTCTACGCGGGTGATGCTGCTGGGGTACGCCCGAGTTGCAACAGCGCTGGGGTTTGTACCCCTGCAACCTCGACCCATCAGTACATTGAGGTATGCCGCACATCGGCCTGCACGGGCAGCGATCGCATTCTGTACCGTTATGCTGCAGATGGCATCCTCTACCGCCACAACGGAAGCTGGCCGGGGGTGGTGGAGCGGGTCGGCTTTAACGGGATGATTTTTGCAGAAGGGAGTATAGACAACCTCACCGGACCATCCCGAACCGACAGCAGCAACCCCAACACTGCTCCTCCAGCTCTGACCTCTTTCTCTCAACTGACTGTGGCCAACGCAGGCACTGGGCGGAACATCCAGATCCGCGGCGACCTGAAGTACCAGAATCCGGCATGTAGCGGTACTCCAACGCGAACGGGCAGCACTGTTTCCCGCCCTACCTGCAATAACCTCTCGGCAGACAACATCTTGGGGGTTTATAGCCAGGATGGCGATATTCTGTTGGGGGATGGCACCAACAGTTCCCTGCAAGATTTAACCGTTCATGGGGTCCTGATGACCTCGAGGGGGGAAGTCTCGGTTCAAAATTTCAACACCATCCAACCGCGGGGTTCCATCCGGCTGCAAGGCGGAATTATTCAATACGCCTATGGTGCTTTTGGGTTGTTTAACAGCTCTACTGGCCAGATGACACAGGGCTATGCCCGCCAGTTTACCTACGACCCCCGGATGCAAGACCGGGCGCCGCCCTACTTCCCGACTACGGGTGTGGTGCAGGTCAGTGTGGCGACTCCCCTGAGCTTTGGTCAGCGTGAACAGGTTTACTAGCACTGGTCCGGCCTCTTAGGAAGGAATAAGAGGGCTATAGTTGTATAGAAGATGCACCTCCTTATCGCCGACGACCACCCCCTGTTTCGTATGGGCCTGCGGGCTGCCCTCGAGCGCGAAGGATTTGAGATAGTGGGGGAGGCCAGCGACGGCCAGGAGGCCCTGAAGCTGTGCCTGCAACTGTTGCCGGATGGGGTGGTGCTGGATGTGCGGATGCCTCATATGGACGGCATTACCGCAGCGCGACTGTTGCGAGAGCAGCGCTACAGGGGCCTGATTACCCTTTTGACCACCTTCAACGAGCCGGTTTTGCTGCAGCAGGCCGCCCTTGCCGGGGCCGATGCCTACTGGTCGAAAGAACTGCCCCCCGAGGCCCTGGCGGAGCGCCTGCGCCGGCTTAGCCAGGGACTGGAGCCCCGCCTGCGCGCCCCTGAGTTGCCCAAGCTCACCACCCGCGAGCAGGAGGTGTTGCAGTGGATGGCCCAGGGGCTCTCCACCAAAGAAATTGCCCGCCGCCTACGCATCTCGCCCGAGACGGTCAAGGATCACCTGGTGCGGATATATGAGAAGCTCGAGGCCCGCAACCGCGTCGAGGCCCTCGAGCGGGCCCGAAGCCTGGGCTTGTTAAGTGCATAGGGCCGCATTTGCTCCAGACCTTTTCTAGCGGTGGGGGAAAGCGGACGGAAAGCCAGCTGGCCACCGGAGCGTTTAGGGTATTTAGGGTATGTCCTGTCCTTCGATTAGGGGCTATAATACAAGCCTACTTCACATCACTCGAGTAGGTCTGTTAGTGGGGGGCATTTCATGTCAAATAAGAGGGGAATTGCGTTGGTATCCACCCTGGTATTTATGTTCATCGTCATTATTCTGGTTAGTATTGCCACGCTTACCTCGCTCTCCAACCGTCGCAATGCCCAGGATGCCCTGCGCACCTCGCAGGCCCAGTTCGCCGCCGAGGCAGGCCTCGAGCGGGCCGTAGCCCGGCTGTGGCACCAGGTGCTGGCCAGTGCGGCCTCTCCCAGCGTAACCGCTTATGCCATTGAACTAAACCGCATGGGTCTGACCAACGGCGCCACCATTGCCAGCCTGTTTGGCGAGCCGCAAAGCCTGGGAGATGGCTCCAGCTTTGTGGTACGGGTCTCGCGCCAGGACGATACCAGTACCGACCCCGATGCCATCGTGCTCACCCTCACCTCCACCGGCACCCTGGCCGATGGAACCACCCGGCGCCTGCGGCAGGTTTTCCGGGTGGAGCGGGCTTTCTTCCCGTTCGACTATGCCCTGCTGACCAACAATGCCGAGTGCATCTTCTGCCATCTAGATGTGAAAAGTATGGATGCCTTGCGCGGCCCGCCCACCAGCGATCCCAGCACCTGGTGGCGGCGGGCCAAGGTGGGGGTGCTGGAAAGCCTGATCATGCGCGACGACGAAGAAGCGGGTGTGGTGCACGGCTCGCTGGTAGCCCGGGGTACCGTTAGCCAGCAGTACAGCGGCACCATTGGCCCCTCCAACCGCTACCGCACCACCATGAACCCCGGCGATACCCGCATACGCTCCACGGATCCGATCAGTGCCACCCCCGCCGACTGCTCGATTCCCAGCAACTGCACTACCCCGCAGAACCTGTACTACAACTACCCCGATAGCAACAACCTCTCGGCTTTTGGCAACCGTTTCCCCGATGGTGAACTGCCGGATAGCTTCCCTTTGCCCATCCCAGACACCAACAACAACCGCCTCATTGACGATGCCGAGTGGAACGCCGAGGTGAGCTCGAGCCTGGCCGGAACCAACGAGAGCTACAGTGCGGGCTCTATCACGGCTGCCATGCGCATCAACCCTTTGGGTAGCATTGCCTGGCCTGGCGGTGGTTCGTTGCAGACCCAGACCTCGGCCGATCTGGGCCAGAACCCGAGCAATGTGATCCTGGACGGTTCGGTTGTGCCCATCAGCCTGAGGGGTACGGTTTTCATCAATGGGGATGTGGTGATTCGGGGCCGTGTTCGTGGTAATGGAACCATCCTGGCCCGTAACAACCTCTACGTGATGGGCGACCTGACCTATGACTGCGGTACCGAGGGTACCCTGGCCGCCTGTGACTACAGCAACCCCAGCCGCCTGCCCCAGCTCCACCTGATTGCGGGTGGGAATATTGTGGTGGGCGACTATATGACCATTCAGAGTGACATCGAAAGCCTCACCCCCGAGGACATGCTCAGCACCAACTACAACCAACCCCCCATCAGCTTCTGCCGAGCAAACCCCAGCAATACCGCCTGCGCCCTGCGCCCAAGGCCCAACCTGCCCCTCACCGAGATCACCAACTTCAACCGCCGGGAGCTTCGGCGCTACCTGAGTGATAACACTTACCGACCGCGCTTCTACACCTTTGGCGAGGACGTGGTCTATTTCTCCCCGGGCTGTAGCCACCAGCCGCAACCATACCAGGACTACAGCACCATTGCGGCAGGGGCTAAGGTCTCCTTTTGTCAGGGGGATAGGGAGTTGAGTGCCACCACCCTAACGGCGAACCAGGTCGGCAGCATCCTGGCCCGCGCTGCCCGCTACGAGGTAACTTCCAGTACCTTCAACAACGCCGTCCTCAAAAACCTCTGGGCCAGTTCGATGAACGCTCGAGGTACGGATGCCCTACGTACCGACGGGCTGCTCTACTCAGCCAACGCCATCTTTGGCATTGCGCAGCGCAAATACCCCAAGCTCAACGGGCGTTGGGATCTGCGCGGGGCCCTGGTGGCTGCCGATACCGGCATCTTGGTGCCGGGGCCTGGAGGCAGCGCACCGGGCCTGACCATCTACCACGACAACCGCCTGCGCCCGCGGCTTCCGGGTGGGCAGCAGGCCCAGCTTAGAAGGGGTATATGGGAAGTGGTGGGCCAGTGAACAGACCTTTGCCAAAGGGCATCAGCCTGCTGGAGCTTCTGATCGTGCTTGCAGTGCTGGGCATTCTGCTGGGGGTGGGTTTTGTTTCGCTGCGCTCCTACCAAGAGAGCCTGGCCATCCGCGAGGCGGCTACACAAGTCGCAACCGAACTCCTGAACATTCGCCAGCAAGCCCGGCGGCAGTCGGTCAACTTTACCTTTCAGGCCACTGCCAGCAGCAGTACCTACAAAGCAGGCCGCACCAGTGATCTGGCCTCTCTGGCCGACAAGTCGCTGCCTCGAGGCGTGGTCTTTCAAAGCGTGCCTGCGGGTGGGGGCAGCATAACCTTCCTGGCTCCGTATGGCATCGTCAATGCAGCCAACCGTACCTTCGCGTTGCAGGGGCCGGGCGGCCGGGTGCTCAACGTGCATATCGTGGGCAGCACCGGCAAGGTGGTGGTGCGTGCGCCGTAGTGGATTCTCCTTTGTAGAGGTGATGGTGGCGCTGGCCATCCTCTCCCTGGCGATTCTCATACTGACCTACTTTGGCTCGAGCTTTTCCCTTACCCGCAACGCCCAGATCGACACCCAGGCCCAGGCCTACGCCCGCAGCTACTTCGACAACCTGCGGGCCAGCTGGTCCACCAGAGCCACCTACAATGCGGCAGTACTCCCATCGGTAACGCCCCCCAGCGGCTTTAGCAGCCCCACCGTTGCGGTGGAAAACATCCAGCGCATCGGAACCCAGGTGGTCTTGCGCCGGGTTACCCTGCGCTTCACCGGCCCCCAGAACCGACCCTACCGTTTTGCCACCGAGGTGGCCCTTCCGCCCCAGTAGAGGCCTTATGCGTAGAGCTGGCATCACCCTCATCGAAATGCTGATTGCAGCCGTCATTGGGGTGGCGATCCTGGGTCTGATTGCCGCCGGTCTTCGCAGCAGCAGCGACAGCCTGCGCTTCGTGCAAAACTCCCAGATTCTTACCGAAGACCTGCGCAACGCGGGCAATCTGGTGAGCGACTACCTCTCCACCGCCGCGTTTATTTACCCCCCTGGCACAACCCTTACCATTGGCAGCGCAGGCGGCTATACCGTGCGAAATCCACGGAATGGCACGAACACCTGGCAGATTGGCCAGGATCCCGCCATTGCCCTGCTCCAGCCCCCCCGGATGGAAGGGGGAGTGGAGGTGGTGAAGTTTGTGATGATCTACCCCCTCAACCGGGGCTGGGTGGTGTCGCGGGCTAGTGGCGCCGAGAACCCTGGCCCCGACCCTGCCAACAACGACAAGTGGCTGCTGTACATCTACGAGCGCAACCTGGCGGTGGGCAGCAACCGCCTGCCCAACGGGCTACCGGCTACCATTCCCACCACCATTCCAGGCAGCAGCGGTAACCTGCTGGCCGACTATGTGCAGCCGGGTGGCTTTGTGGTCAGCTACCCCGACTGTCTGGGTTTCGACGAGGGAGGCCTGGCTACCCTGATCCCCTGTCCCAGCGCCCCCCCGCTGCCCCTTCGGGCTGAACATAGCGCAGGGCGGGTGCGTTTTTCGCTGCAAGGCGAAATAAGGCAGGGTGGGCGCGACTCCCGCGTGCCCGCCAATCCCTTGCGCTTCGAGGTGGCCCCCCGCAACCTGCCCCAGCGGCTCACCGAAATAAGCCCGAACTAGTCGCGCCCGGCCGACAACACCGCCAGGAAAGCCTCTTGTGGCACGTCCACCTTGCCGATGGCTTTCATGCGCTTTTTGCCCTCTTTTTGTTTTTCTAAGAGCTTTTTCTTGCGGGTGATGTCGCCCCCGTAGCACTTGGCCAGCACGTCTTTACGCAGGGCCTTGACGGTGGCTCGAGCGATAATCTTGCCCCCTATGGCGGCCTGGATGGGCACTGCGAACTGCTGTCGGGGAATGACTTCGGCCAGCTTGTCCACAATTTCGCGTCCAATGCTATAGGCTTTGTCCTTGTGGGCGATGAAGGCCAGCGCATCTACCGGCTCTTCGTTGACCAGGATGCTCACCTTGACCAGCTCGCCTTCCTGATAGCCAATTTGCTCGTAGTCCATGGAGGCATAGCCCCGGCTGATGGACTTTAGGCGGTCGTGGAAGTCGTAGAGGATCTCGCCGAAGGGCACCTCGTACACCAGTTCCACGCGCTTGCCGATGTAGTGCATGTTGCCCATCTTGCCGCGCTTTTCCTGCAAGAGCTGCATGATGGAACCCACGTATTCCTCGGGGGTATAGACGGTGAGCTTGACGTAGGGCTCGTAGATGGCCTCGATTTTGTCGGGGTTGGGTAACTCAGAGGGGTTATGAATCTCGATTTCCGAGCCGCTGGTGAGCTTAACCCGGTAAATCACGCTGGGGGCGGTGGAGATCAGGTCGAGGTCGAACTCGCGCTCGAGCCGCTCCTGCACAATCTCGGCGTGCAACAGCCCCAGGAAGCCGCAGCGGAAACCGAATCCCAAAGCCTCTGAGGTTTCCGGTTCAAAGGAAAGCGCGGCGTCGTTGAGCTTGAGTTTTTCCAGGGCCTCGCGCAGCCGGTTATAGTCCTGGGTGTCGGTAGGGTAGAGGCCAGCAAACACCACCGGCTTGGCGGGTTGGAAGCCCGGATAGGGAGCCTGGCAGGGGTTTTTGGCCGAGGTGATGGTGTCGCCTACCTGGGCGTCGCCGATTTCGCGGATGGAGGCGGTAATCCAGCCCACCTCGCCGGGGCCGAGCTGGGTTACGGGTTCCAAGAGACCCGGTCGGAAGACCCCCACCTTGTCCACTTCAAACTCCTTGCCGGTAGACCAGATGCGGATGGTGTCGCCGGGCTTGATGCTGCCGTCCATCACCCGCACATAGGGGATTACCCCCTGGTAGGCATCGAATATCGAATCGAAGATGAGGGCCTGGGTGGGGTTTTCGGGGCGGCCCTTGGGGGCTGGGATGCGGGCCACGATGGCCTCGAGGATCTCGTCTACCCCCTGCCCGGTCTTGCCGGAGGCGAACACGCACTCATCGGCAGGAATGCCCAGTACCTCCTCCACTTCCAGGGCCACCTCGAGGGGCTGGGCACCGGGCAGGTCGATCTTGTTAATCACCGGGATGATGGTGTGCTCGTGCTCCATGGCCAGGTAAAAGTTGGCGATGGTCTGGGCCTCTACCCCCTGCGAGGCGTCTACCACCAGCAAGACCCCCTCCACCGCCGCCAGGGCCCGGCTCACCTCGTAGCCAAAGTCCACGTGGCCGGGGGTATCGATCAGGTTGAAGATGTAGGTTTCTCCGGCTTTGCTCTGGTAAAAAAGCCGCACCGCGCTGGCCTTGATGGTAATGCCGCGCTCGCGCTCGAGCTCCAGTGAATCCAAAAACTGCTCGCGCATCTGTCGCTCCGAGACCGCTTTGGTCATCTGGAGAATGCGGTCGGCCAGCGTAGACTTACCGTGGTCTACGTGCGCGATGATGGAAAAATTGCGAATCCGTTCCTGCACAGCCTACCTATTGTAGCCGATGCCGCAGGAAAGTCTGTAATCACTGCGGGCGCTTGAGTATGGGGTATAACCAAGCTATATCCCATGAAGACGGCCATTTCGCTGGCGGACAAGACCTTCCAGGAGGCCGAGAAGCTGGCCAAGCGCCTGCGCATTTCGCGCAGCGAACTGTATGCCAGAACCCTCGAGCACTTCTTGCGCGCACACGGCGAATAGGCCGAGATTGAAGCCTTCAACCGCGTTTACGAGAAGGTGGGCAGCCAGCTCGACCCGGTCCTGCAGCAGGCTATCAAGCGCCGCCTCGAGGCCAGCGAGTGGTAGAGCTTCGGCGAGGCCAGATCTGGTGGGCCGACCTGGGCGAGCCGAAGGGCTCGAGGCCAGGTTTGTGCCGTCCGGTGCTGGTAGTCCAGCGGAACACCGCCAACCAAAGCTGCCTGGCCACCACCATCGTGGTGGTCATCACCTCCAACCTGGCCTTGCGTCAGGCCCCAGGAAATGTCTTTCTGGCCTCGAGCGACTCAGGCCTGGAGCGCGACTCGGTCATCAACGTCTCGCAGCTATATACCCTCGATAAGAACAACCTCGAGGGCTACGTGGGCCCGGTACCGCCTGGGGTCATGTCCCAGGTAGACGAAGGCCTGCGGTACCTACTCTCGCTTTAGAGCGCTCTTCACGATTATTGAGCCGTTCGCAACTGGATTGCTTTGTCCTGCATAGCAAATGAGAAAAGTGCAAAGGTTGGTGATGCCAAAAGACGTCCGCCGTTGACACCCTCCTTGGGGTTCAGTAATGTTGAGGACAACGTTCAGATGCAACCGTAAGGAGGTTCCCATGAAAAGAATTTGGATTTTGGGTTTGGTGGTGCTGGCCTCGCTAGGGATGGCCCAGAGCAAAATTGGCAACTGTGAGGTAACCGGCCCTAAAGGCCAGTTTCCCATCCGCCCGGCCATAGCGGGCCAGCTCACGGTGCAGACCAACCTGCCGGGGCCGGGTTTCTGGAACGGTGACAGCCCCGCCACCATCAAAGACGGCTTCGAGTACTGCCTGGCGGCCAACATTGCCCACCGCGCCGGGCTGGACAAAGTGGTGGTGCAGAATGTGGCCTGGGATGCCCTGATCGCCGGCCAGACCCGCAACTTCGACTTTGCCCTCTCGCAAATCACCATCACCGAGGCCCGCAAAAAGGTGGTGGACTTCTCGAGGCCCTATTTCTCCTCGGATATCGGCGTGCTGGTGCGTGCTGCCGATAAGGCCAAATATAACTCGCCAGCCAGCCTCAAGACGGCGCGTCTGGGCATCCAACAGGCCACCACGGCCGCCAAGTTCCTGAGCGATACCCTCAAGCATCCCCAGAACCTGACCCGGGTCTTCCCCGATGTCGCATCTGGCTTCACTGCCCTTCGGGCCGGACAGATAGATGCTTTCATCATAGATACCTCCATCGTGCTCTCGGAAGCGGCCAAGTCGGGTGGGGCTTTGGCTGTGGTGGGCCAGTTCAGAACCGGTGAGAACTACGGGGCGCTTTTTTCTAAGGGTAACCCCAACCGGGCCCAGGTAGACAAGATTTTGGAAGCGCTGGAAAAGGACGGTACCCTCAAAAAGCTTTCCCAGACCTACCTGGCCAAGGCATGGGGCATTGACCCCACCACCGTGCCGCTCTGGCAGCCCTAGCGAGCAGGTTTTTGGCGGGGCTTTAACAACCCCATAGGCTGGGGTTGGGAGTGCCGATCTATAGGTAAACACCCGCCGTTTTCGGAGGGTGTTTTTTTATTGTGGGAGCTATTTTGCCACCAGGATTGGTAGAAAAATAAGCCTGAAACAGCACTTCTCCTAAAGGGAATTGCAATGTTCTTTCGGAAAAACACTCATAAGCTAGACACGAATCGCCTGATGATGCTATCTTGAGGCGTCTGGGAGTTTTCTGAGGTGGCCCATGCTGTTTCGTCCACGGTTTGGCTATGGCTGGTTTTTACCATGGCTGGCGGTGGTCAGATGATGTTTGGGTAGTTCAGCGCCTTGGTCCTGGGCCGGGTTACGTTCTGTTGCAGGGGTTGCCCGTGATAAGGAGCAGTATGCAAAAAGGCAAAGTGAAGTGGTTCAATGCAGAGAAGGGCTATGGCTTTATTCAGCGTGAAGAAGGGGAGCCGGACGTATTTGTACACTACAGCGCCATCCAGTCCCGTGGCTTTCGCACCCTGAATGAAGGTGATGTGGTTACCTTCGAAATCGAGCCGGGTAAGAACGGTAAAGGCCCGCAGGCTGCCAATGTCAATGTGGTAGAAGCAGCCAAGCGCTTTTAGAGCGCTCTTTACAAATGTGAAGAGTAGGACAAAAAAGCACCCGCGGGGGCGGGTGCTTTGCGATTACCAGGCTGGCGCAAAAGAGCAGTTTCAGGCTTGCTTGCTCTGGATGAAGTTGATGGCATCCTGCACGGTGCGAATCTTTTCTGCCTCTTCATCCGAGATTTCCAGGCCAAACTTGTCCTCCAGGCCCATGATCAGCTCTACGGTATCGAGGCTGTCGGCGCCCAGGTCTTCGATAAAGCGGGCTTCGGGTACTACTTTGTCGGCATCAACGCCCAGTTTGTCTACGATTACTTCTCTTACATCGTCCAGGATTGCCATATTTTAACCTCCATAGGGTTTGCTCTACCGTGCGGGATTCTACCACATCAAAACCCGCTTGATTCAGTGTGGGGTCATGCCCCCATCCACGCATAGGGTTTGCCCGTTGATGTAGGCCGCGTCGTCGGAGGCCAGAAAAGCTACCACCTTGGCGACCTCCTCGGGTTTGCCCAGGCGCCCCGCTGGAATCTGTTTGAGGTACTCGGCCACTATGTTCTCGGGCAGTTTGGCGGTCATGTCCGACTCGATAAACCCTGGCGCCACCGCATTTACGGTGATGCCGCGGGTGGCGTACTCTTTAGCAACCGATTTGGTAAAGCCAATCAGGCCTGCCTTGGCAGCCACGTAGTTGGCCTGACCGGGGTTACCCAGAATGCCCACCACGCTGCTAATGTTGATGACACGGCCCCACTTGGCCCGCATCATGATTTTGATAGCCTCGCGGGTGGTGTGGAAGATGGCGCTCAGGTTAGTGGCAATCACCGTATCCCAGTCGTCGTCCTTCATTCGAATCAAAAGGGTATCGCGGGTGACGCCAGCGTTGTTGACCAGAACCTCGAGCCCCCCTAGGGCTCTGCTGGCATCGGCCACTAGCTGTTGGGCGGCCTGTGGGCTACTCAGATCGGCCCCCAGAACCACCACCTGGCTTGCGCCCAGGGCCTGGGCCTCAGCGGCGGTTGCCTCAGCGGCCGCCTGGTTACCGGCATAATGTACAGCCAGCGCATAGCCCCGCCGGGCCAGCTCCAGCGCGATGGCCCTGCCAATTCCCCTCGAAGAACCCGTTACCAGTGCTTTCCGCATGCTACCTCCAGACTTTAGCCCTGCGCCACCCTACCCAGGCTCTCGGCAATCTCCTGGGGGTTGGTAAGGGCGCGGGCCTCGACCCCCTCCAGTGTTCGCCCCACCAGGCCGGTCAGTACCCGCCCCGAGCCAAACTCGAGGTAGGTCTTTACGCCTTTTTCCTTCAGGTGCTGCAAAATCTCCACCCAGCGCACCGCATGGGTAATCTGCTCCAGCAGCAACTCCCGGATCATGGAAGGGCGGGCTTCGGGCTGGGCCAGCACGTTGGAGTATACCGGAAAACGGGGGGGGTGCAGCTCAACCTGGGCGAGGTCGGCGCGCAACCGCTCCCGTGCTGGTTGCATCAGCGAGGAATGAAAGGGGGCCGAAACCGCCAATGGAATTACCCGGGCTTTGTGGCTTTTCAACACCTCGGTGGCCTGGGCCACCCCCGCAGCGGTACCAGAGATGACCGTCTGTTCGGGGGAGTTGTAGTTGGCTACTTCGACCCCGGCAATGCCGGCGATGAGCTCCTGGATGGTCTGGGCCGGAACCTTCAGGACGGCGGCCATGGCCCCTGCCCCCACCGGCACGGCTTCCTGCATGTACAGGCCGCGTTTGCGTACCAGACGCAGGCCGTCCTCTAAGCGGAGGGTTTCGGCGGCCACATGGGCCGTCCACTCGCCCAGGCTGTGCCCTGCTGCAAAGCTGGGGAGCGGCCCACCCGCTTCCAAATAGGCCTGGAAGGCCGCATAGCCCACAGCCAGCAGAGCCGGCTGCTGATTGGCGGTGAGCTTGAGCTCTTCTTCGGGGCCTTCCCACATTAGCTGGAGCAGGCCCGGCAGGGTGGCCTCGGCCTGCTCGAGGGCCTCGCGAGCAGCCCTCGAGCCTTCGTACAGCGCCTTGCCCATGCCAATTTCTTGCGACCCCTGTCCGGGGAACAAAGCTGCAATCATCCAGTCGCCTCCAGTATCACAGGGTTTTGCTTATCATAAGCAATCTTCTCGATTGGTTTTGCTTGCTGGGGTTCCCACCTGAAGCCCTGGCGTTTGATTTTGACCTGACCTGCACCGAAAGCTTCAGACGGGGTTCTTAGATGCGTCTGTTCGTGCCTGGCTGCTTGCTGTCTTAATCTGGCTGCCACCAGGTCATCACGCTGGCTGCCCAGGTGAGCCCAGCGCCAAAAGTAACAAAGAGGATATGGTCGCCGTTGTGGATTTTCCCTGCGTCCAGGGCTTCCTGCAGGGCGATGGGCATGGAGGCTGTGGAGGTGTTGCCATAACGGTCTACGTTGACCCAAACCTGTTCGGGGGGCAGTTGCAAACGCTCACGGGCGGCCTCAATGATACGGGCGTTGGCCTGGTGGGGAATCAGGTACTTGATGTCTTCGGGCTTGAGGCCCGCTTTTTCGATGGCCTCGAGGGTCGCGGTGTTCATAACCCGCACCGCAAACTTGAAGACCTCCCGCCCGTTCATGTAGGCATGCTGGCTCATGGGGCTGCCATCGGGCAGCCTGTCGGCGATGCAGCGCAGCATGAGCTCCTTACCGCCAGAGCCGTCAGCCCCCAGCACAAACGACTTGAAGCCATAACCCTCCGGTACCGGCCCGATTACTGCCGCCCCAGCCCCATCACCAAACAGCACCGCGGTTGAACGGTCGGTGTAGTCGAGGATTTTAGATAGGGTCTCGGAGCCAATGGTCAGCACCTTGCGGGCCAGGCCACTGTGCACCATGGCGTGCGCCTGTGCGATGGCATACCCCCACCCGGGGCAGCCTGCCAGCAGGTCGTAGGCGCCGGCTTTCAGACCGAAGCGGTTCTGTACCAACGCTGCCGTGGCAGGAAAGAGGGCATCGGGGGTATTTGTGGCCACAATCACCAGATCTACGCCGTCCAGGGCACCTTGGCCGTGGCGGCGAATCAGGTCTTCTACCGCTTTAAAGGCCAGGTGCGAAGTGAACTCCCCCTCGGCGGCCAGGCGCCGCTCGCGGATGCCGGTGCGGCTGACAATCCACTCGTCGGATGTGTCCAGGATCTTTTCGAAATCGTGGTTGGTCATCACGCGCGCGGGGGCGTAGGTGCCAAGGGCAAGGATACCGATATTCAACTTTGCCTCCTAAAGCTGCCCAAAAGTATAGGGCACTTCAACAAAGATAACACCCCCTTGTGTCCGAATGCAGCTTGAACCAAGTTCAGATGCCAGCCCTTGGGGTTCATATAACCCCGCCAAAAAAACAACCCCAGACGACAAGCCCTGTCGGTCTGGGGTGAGGAGCAGCAAGGCTCAGGCCTTGACTTCCAGTATTTTCTTCCCGGCGTAATAGCCGCAGCTATCGCAGACGGTGTGGGGCGGGATCATGGTCCCACAGTTGGCGCACTTGGTGAGGGTGGGGGCCGTAAGGGTGGAAACGGCAGCCCGGCGGATGTCCCGACGGGACTTGGATACTTTTTTCTTAGGTACGGGGTGCTTGGCCATCTTGGGTCACTTCCTTTTGGAATATCAACCCCTCGGTGGGGTTGTGCTCGGCAAACCGCTCTCCAATCTACAGGCTGAAGGCCAAAAGGTCAACCCAAAAGCTCCACCCGGTCGCCCTGCTTCAGGCCAAGCTGTTCGTGGGCATTGCCCAGGTGTATGGCAACCTCCAGCAGTCCGGCGCTGCCCACATAGGCCAAAGCGCTTCCCACCGGAACCTCGGCATAATGGGAGGCTACCGGAACGCGGTGGTAGCGGATACGTACGGTCTTGCCACGTATCTGGGCGGGAGTAGCCAGCAGGGTGGTAATGGCATTGCCGAAGCGGTCGAAGGTCAGAATCTCGCCGTGGGTGCCAAAGTTCAGGTGAATGGGCAGGCGTACTAGCTGGGAAACCGGCAGCTCGGGGCCAAAGTGGGCGGGTTCGACCCCCGATGCCAGGTGGGCGGCGACGGGCCCAAACACATCGCGCCCGTGGAAGGTGGCCGATTTTCGGGGCAGGTGGTAGGTAGGGTTCTCGAGCAGGTACGCTTTACGGGGTGGGTCTTGCAAATAGGCCAGGGTGAGCAGGCCATTGTCCGGGGCCACATAGCAAAGCCGCTGTCCAATTACCAGCACGGCCCGGCGGCTCGAGCCCACCCCAGGGTCTACCACTGCCAGTACCACCGATTGCCGCGGCAGATAAGGTACCGATTCGTACAAAATGTAGCTGGCGCGGTTGAGGTCGCCGGGAGGAAGGTTGTGGGCCAGGTCGTGAATCATCACCCCTGGTGCGATTTGCCGCATGACTGCCTTGACTACCGCAGCGTAGGGATCGGCTAGGCCAAAGTCGGAAAGGAAGAAGATTTCCTGCATCTGTAAGCAGTCTATACAAAAAGGGATTGCTGCACAGCCCGCATGAGCGCCTTCAGGGTATGGGTGTTGCTGCCATCAGCAACGCGAACCCTGCCCCGGAATCTTTTTTGCGCTTGGCGGGAAGGTGCAGCACAGAGGCTTGCTCGCACAGCGATTCTTTGGGTACAGCAGGGTCAGCCAACCAGCAGGGTTCGTACAAAAGGCATATTGGCTACCAGCGCCAGAATCAACCCAGCCAGTACCCAGGCTGTAGCCCCAGCCAAAGCACCCTTTGTACGCATATACAGCCACCCCAGAAAGAAACTCGCCGCCAGCAGGAAAACTGTAGGCCCAGGGATTGCCAGAGCAAACAGCAGCGAAACCATAAAGGCGCTTAGCTCCTTGTAGCGCTCCTTAAAAATCGGATAACCCACCCCCCGGATGACCACCTCGAGCAAAGCCAGTCCAAAAAAGATGGTGTACACGGTGCCGAGCCCGCTCAGGCCCAGGGGCTTGGCCAGGTAGGAGTACAGGCCCAGCAAGGCCAGCAAGACCAGACCCGCCCACGTACCTTCAACCCAGCTCGACCTTGGCCCCAGTGCCCGCATCATGCCTTCCTGCCCTACCATCTGATAGGCAATCAGCAAGGCAAAAGACCCCAGCAAGAAATAAAAAACCGGACGTACAACCTGACCCTGGAAGGGGGTAAATGCGGCCAGCAAGTTCTGATAAAGCACCTGTCCGATTCCCACACTGGCCAGGCCTGCTAAAACAAGGGCCAGTATTAGCCACAGGTGGAGGGAGCCAGGCCCAAAGCGCCGCTCATTGCCCATCTCTACAGTACGCATGGGCTCAATGCGGCTCTCGCCGTACAGCAAAAGTGCCAGATAAAGCAAAAACACCAGCAACCAGGGCCAGACCTTGCTTAATAAGCTGCTGGGCAGGCTTATCCTCGAGGAGAGCTGGCGCAAAACCAAAGAGCCTTTATCAAACTCTCCCAGGCCGTAGTAGACCATTGCCAGCAAGCCCAGGGTTTGGGTGTAGTCCCCCTCCAAGGGTCCCAGGCGGGGCAAAACCTCCTCGAGGGCCTCCGCTGCGGCGCGGGTGTCGCCCGAAAGCCACATCAAACGGGCTTTTGCGAGCTGTTCTTTGGGGCTGTTGCCCAGCAAACCCAGGGCTTCCTGAGGCCGTCCCAGCCGCTCTGCTAAGCGGGCTGCGCCCAGGCGGGCCTCTTCCGAGGCGGTTATCCGCCGGTAGGTGGCATAGGCCTCCTCGTAGCGGCCCAGCGCTTCGTTAATCCGCGCCCGTAAAAGTACCGCTTCGGTGTTCAAGCCACTGGGCAGACGCTGTAGCGCTTCGGAAGGTCGGCCCAGCGATAGCAAATAACGAGCTTCTAACAGGGCTACCTCGGGATCTTGTGGCTCGAGCTGCTTCATTTGCTGGAGGAAGGGCTGGGCTGCGCCAAGGTTGTTTTCCTCCAGGTAAATGCGCCCAAGCAATTTGATGCTGGGCAGATGGTTGGGGTTGGCTACCAGCGCCAGTTGGCAGGTGGCCCGGGCGCTATCGCGCACGCCCTGGTCGTAGAGGGCCTTGCACTGGGCATAATAGCCCTCGGCGCCAAGTTGAGCACTGGCCGTGAACGCAAATAAGGCGATTCCCACGGCAAAAGGAATCGCTCGTAACGCTAACATGGGGGTAGTGTAACATGCCCGTTCGGAGTTGTTGTCCACAGATGCACATCAGGTAAAATCCATCGCGGTATCGTGGTGATTCATGAGCCGTTATAAGGAGGAATCTGTGAGGAATATGCTACTGGGGCTGGTGTTGTTGCTTTCCATGGGTTTGTCCCAGAATGTTGCATCGGTGGACAAATTGCTGGATGACGGAAAGTTTCAGGAAGCCTACGAGGCAGGATTGCGATTGGGCAACGCCGAAGGATTTGTCCTGGCTGCCAAA
The DNA here is from genome assembly GCF_000620065.1 of Meiothermus cerbereus DSM 11376. Taxonomy (NCBI): domain Bacteria; kingdom Thermotogati; phylum Deinococcota; class Deinococci; order Thermales; family Thermaceae; genus Meiothermus; species Meiothermus cerbereus. Next base: position 23,684 of record NZ_JHVI01000008.1, read on the forward strand.
GCCGCCAGCTACTTTGCGGGTTATCAGGCCAAGGACAGCGAAAAAGCCGACTGGTTTGGCCGGGCCGAGTCTGCCGCCCGCCGTGCGATTCAAGCCGATGCCGACAACGCCGAGGCCTATTTTGAGCTGGCTCGAGCCCAGGGTCGCCTCTCGCAGTACCGGGGCATTCTGGAAAGCCTAGGGCTGGCCAGCAGCATCAAGGAGAACCTGGACAAGACCCTGCGCCTGAACCCCCGCCATGCCGGGGCCAAAGTGGCGCTGGCGCTGTGGCACCACTCGCTCATTTCCAAAAACGTGGGCTGGTTGTACGGGGCCAACGGCAACCAGATTATGCCGCTGTTCAACGAAGCTATCCAGCTCGAGCCCCAGGCCATCATCCACAAAGTAGAACTGGCCGGGGTGCTGGCCGCCCAGGGGAAGAAAGAGGAGGCCCGCAAGCAGTACGAGGCGGCCCTGGCCATCGCCCCTAAAACCGCCGCCGACCGCTATGACCTCGAGCGGGCCCGCCGGGAACTGGCCGCTTTGCGCTGAGGAGCCAGGCCAACCGGGTATACACACCCTGCGCGGTGGGTTTGATACAATTCACCGGGCGACTGGCCCAGGTTTTTAAACCCAACTTTCAAAAGGAGCTTTTATGAACGACCCTTTTGGCCGTATCCCTGGTTGGAACCCCCAGCAGCGCGTAGGCCTGTTTGTGGATACCCAAAACCTCTATCATTCGGCCCGCGACTACTACGGACAGAACGTCAACTTTGAAAGCCTGATGCGCTTTGCTATTGGCAACCGCCAGTTGGTACGGGCCACGGCCTATGTGGTCGAGCGCGAGCACGACACTTCGGCCTGGCCCTTCATCTACAAGCTTTCTACCATCGGCTTTCGGGTGCGGCGGATGAACCTGACCCTCAAGGAAACCACCGACGAAGGCAAACCCATCTACGAGGGCAACTGGGACATGGGCATTGCTGCCGACATGGTGCGGCTGATGCACACCCTGGATGTGGTGGTGCTGGGCAGCGGCGACGGCGACTTTGTGGACATTGTAGAGGTGCTGATGGAGCGCGGCATCCGGGTAGAGGTCATTGCCTTCAAGGAGACCACCTCGCAGAAGCTGATTGACGCGGTAGACCGTTTTATTCACCTACCCGAGATCGAGAATGCCTTTGTACCGAGCAAAGAGCGGGAACGTACGGTGATACCGCGAACGGAGTGAAAGGTTTCCAGGAGATGCTCGTCCGCCTGATGGCACCGGTGCCGGACAGGCTGGCTAAAGCTCGAGATCCAAACCACCTGAAGTCGGCTAGCCCTTATCTATGAACCTCGAGGACTTTGACTACCACCTACCACCCGAACTCATTGCCCAGAGCGGCGCCGAACCCCGGGATGCGTCGCGCCTGATGGTGGTTGACCGCAAGAGGGGTGAAATCGAGCACCGCATCTTCCGTGACCTGCCCCAGTACCTTCGGGCGGGCGACGTGCTGGTGCTCAACGAGAGCAAGGTCATTCCGGCCCGCACCTTTGCCACCAACCCCCACGGGACGGGGCTCGAGGTTCTGCTGGTGCGGGAAGTCCCCACGAGCCAAGGGCTATGGGAGGCCCTGCTCAAGCCCGCCAAACGGGCCAGGGTGGGCTCCCGGCTGACCTTTGCCGATGGGCTCACCGCCACCGTAGAGGCGATTGAAGAAGACGGAACCCGCTTGCTGCGTTTTTCCGGCAATGTGTGGGAACACCTGGAAAACATCGGAAAAACTCCTCTTCCGCCCTATATTCATGCCTCGGTAGACCCCGCCCGCTACCAGACCGTGTACGCCAAAACCCCCGGCTCGGTGGCAGCGCCCACCGCAGGGCTACACTTCACCCCCGAACTGATGAACAAGATCGGAGGGCTGGGGGTGGAGATTCACTACGTCACCCTGCACGTAGGCCCCGGCACCTTCAAGCCCGTACAGGGCGACCCCAACCAGCATGTGATGCACCTGGAACCATACGAAGTTTCGCCCGAAACCGCTACAGCCATAAACCGCGCCAAGGCCGAGGGGCGGCGCGTGATTGCGGTGGGAACTACCGTGGTGCGGACGCTCGAGACCGCCTGGGATGGAACCCAGCTTCAAGCAGGCCAGGGCGAAACCCAGCTTTTTATTCGTCCAGGCTTCCAGTACCACGTGGTAGATGCCCTCATCACCAACTTTCACCTGCCCAAATCCACCCTGCTGATGCTGGTCTCGGCCTTTATGGGGCATGGGCTGATGCAGCGGGCCTACCAGACCGCCGTGGCGGAGCGGTACCGCTTCTATAGCCTGGGCGATGCCATGCTGATTTTGTAACCAAGTTAGGCTTCCACGGGCTCGAGCGGCCTCTCCCGCACGACAATCTGCGCGGGATTGCCAATGGCGGTTGCGCCGGGGGGTACGGGCTTGGTCACCACCGCCCCTGCGCCCACCTTGGCATCGTCTCCTACCACAATCGGTCCCAGCACCACCGCATGCGCCCCCAGCAACACCCGGTTGCCAATGGTGGGGTGGCGCTTCTCGCGGGTGAAGCCCGTACCCCCCAGGGTCACGCCGTGGTACATCAGCACATCGTCGCCTATCTCGGCGGTTTCGCCAATCACGATGCCCATCCCGTGGTCTATGACCACCCGGCGGCCAATGCGGGCCCCAGGGTGTATCTCTACCCCCGTCAGCATACGTGTGAAGTGGGCGAGAATGCGCGCCAGTAGCTTGAAATTGGCCTGCCAGAGCCAGTGGTTGAGCCGGTGCATCCACAAAGCATGCATCCCAGGGCTGAAAAGAACAGCCTCGAGGGCTCCCCTGGCCGCCGGATCTCGATCCAACACAGCCTTCACATCCTCTTTAAACCGTTCCACTATGGATACCATTCTGGGACACTCGAGGCAAAGCCAACCCTTTGCGCCTCCTGGTTAAGATTAGCCAGTTTTCCTTCGGTTGAGCTGTGAGCTTACATCCTATTGGGTCTTGAAGTATGCGGTAAACCCTGCTAGGGTTTAGCCCGGTTCTGTTCTCGAATGGTGGCTATCTGATCGGTCTGGAAACCAGTTTGAGCCAGCATAGACAGAATCAGATCGCTTTTAGCCTCGATATAGGCCTCGATGTCGTGGGCGTGTTCCTGGGCTAGACGCTTCTTTAGGGCTCCATAAACCTGCATCGCCTCTGGATGAGACCGCAGATAGTCCCGCAAGGCGAGGTGGTTGCGCAGGCTTACGCTGTCCTGCAGGCAAACATACAGGTGATGCGCCGGCAAGTGGGCCGGTTGTTGGAAGGCTTCCCGACCCTCGATACCCAGGTTGCCCCGGTGCACATAGCCCAGAGTTCCCAGTCGCTCGATGGCTAGGGGAATCTGTGCAGGAGAGGCAACGATCACGTCCATATCTATGATGGGCTTGGCGGCCAACCCCGGAACCGAGGTACTGCCCACGTGCTCAATTCCCAGGGCAAAATCCTGTACAACTGGCCAAATCAGAGCCCGAAGCCGTTCAAAGACTTTGGGCCAGGAAGGGTCATAGTCCACCACCACTATGGGTTGGGGCATGTTTAAGCTCCAATACTAACGTTGTCGAGGTTCAGGTTAGTGTATACGTTTTGCACGTCCTCGAGCTCTTCTAATGCTTCTACCATCCGGAGCACTTTTTCGGCTTCCTCCTGGCTCAGGCGCATGGTGTTTTGTGGCACCAGGGTGATTTCGGTATCCTCGGGCTTAAAGCCTTTGGCCTTGAGGGTGTTGGCTACGGCGTAGACTTCGTGGGGGTCGGTGTAGATTTCCAGGCCTTCTTCGCTCTCCTGGAAGTCCAGCGCCCCGGCCTCGATGGCGGCTTCTTGGGCGGCCTCGCTGTTGGGTGTAATCCAGATGTAACCCCGCCGGTCAAACTGCCACGAGACCGAGCCAGTGGCCCCCAGACTCCCCCCATGCTTGTTGAATACGTGGCGTACCTCAGAGGCCGTGCGGTTGCGGTTGTCGGAAAGGGCTTGCACGATGATGGCTACCCCACCCGGCGCATAACCTTCGTAGACCACCTCTTCGTAGTGGCTGCCTTCGTCATCGCCGCCGGCCAGGCGTTTCAAGAGGCGCTCGATGTTGTCGTTGGGAACGTCTGCATCCCTGGCAGCTTCGATCAGGTTGCGCAGGTTGACGTTTGCGGCTGGGTCTGCACTACCGCCAGCCCTGGCCGCGGCTGCAATCAGACGCAGGTACTTGCTGACAATCTTTCCCTTTTTGAGGTCGTTAGCGGCTTTTTTGCGCTTAATTTGAGCCCATTTGCTATGGCCAGCCATAAGTCACCGTTTTTTAGTATACGCGAGCAACGATAACCCAGAAAAGCGCTCGATGGTCTGGCCGGAGCGGGATTTTGCTTTTCTGAACGAGGCGGTGCTGTGCCCAAAGGTGGCCAAACGTAAGTAGGGCTCCCAGGAGATAAAGGTTGGACTTAGACCAATTTTGGCGGTGGTCTATAATGGCCTGTATGCGTCGCGTCGTTGTTACTGGAATCGGCCCGATTGCTCCCAATGGCATCGGGGCTGAAGCCTTCCATAAAGCCCAGCTCGAGGGTAAATCTGGCATCCGTAGGATTACCCAGTTTGATGCCTCGAGCTACCCGGTTCAGATTGCGGGGGAGGTGGACATCAACCCTGAAGCCTACATTGACCGGCGTGAGCTGCGCCGTCTGGATCGCTTCACCCAGCTAGCCCTGATCGCCGGACATCTGGCCTTACAGGATGCGGGCCTCGAGCCCGAAAAAGAAGACCCCACCCGCATCGGTACCCTTATCGGAACGGGCATCGGGGGCATGATTACCTGGCAGGAGCAGAGCAGGGTGCTGTTTGAAAAAGGCGGTACCCGCCTTTCGCCTTTCTTTATTCCCATGATGATTGCCAACATGGCCTCGGCCCATCTGGCCATGAAATATGGCTTCATGGGGCCTTCGTCTACCGTGGTGACGGCCTGTGCCACTGGCTCAGACGCCATCGGTAATGCGTTTCGGGTTGTACAGCTAGGCGAGGCCGATGTAATGCTCACCGGCGGCACCGAGGCGGTGGTTACCGAGATGGCCATTGGCAGCTTTGGGGTGATGCGGGCCCTTTCGACCCGTAACCATGAGCCTGAAAAAGCCAGCCGCCCCTTTACCAAAAGCCGCGACGGCTTTGTGCTCTCGGAAGGGGCTGCGGTCTTGGTGTTGGAAGAGTACGAGCGAGCCAGGGCCCGCGGGGCCAGAATATACGCCGAGCTGGTCGGTTTTGGCCGCAGCGCCGATGCCCACCACATCACCGAGCCTCATCCGGAAGGTAAGGGGGCTGCTCTCGCTATGAAAGCCGCCCTCAAGGACGCAAAAATCAGCCCTGAGCAGGTGGGTTACATCAACGCCCACGGCACCTCGACGCCAGTTGGGGATAAAGCCGAGACCCTGGCCATCAAAAATGTTTTTGGCGAGCACGCCTACAAGCTTGCGGTCTCGTCCACCAAGAGCATGATTGGACACCTGCTGGGCGCGGCGGGGGCCATTGAGGCCATTGCAAGCGTTCAGGCCCTGGCGAGCGGAATTCTGCCCCCCACCATTAACCTCGACGACCCTGACCCCGAACTCGACCTCGACTATGTGCCCAACACCCCTCGAGAAAAGCAGGTGGACTACGCCCTTTCGAACTCCTTTGCTTTTGGGGGCATGAACGCGACCCTGTTGTTTAAGCGGGTGTAGCACCCCCGCCTTGCAACCTCGAGCGCCTTGTCGTGCCTGGGCCTTCCCAGGTGGCGAAAGCCCTCTTTGGTGAGGTACGCGTTTTGCTGGATGTGGGCAAACGTAGGCGGCTGGGTGACCCCTTGGCTGTGACTGTTCAGCCAAACTCGGAGACCATCCTACCATTTGCTTATCATTTTCTTGCTTATATTGAAGTATGACCCTGCGTCAAGCGTTGTTGAGCGGTTTGGCGGTGCTCGGAATGGCCGGTTCGGCGCTGGCCTCTCCTGCCCAGGATTTATTCGACCAGGCCACCTTTCTGATAGGTTTCTATTACAACGGCCCGGCTAAAGTCCCCCACTTTAGGGAGCTCCGGCGGCAGTATCAGCCAGAACTCCAGCGGCTTTGCGCTACCGAAGGGGATCGCTGCGGCTTCGATAAGGCCAGACGGGTTATCGAACGCATTGTGCAGGACATTGCCGACCCTTTTACAATGCTGCTTACCAGAGACCAGCTCATTGACGACCAGCGCTATGGGGCGGGCCTGGGGCCGGCTGCCCCCTGGGTGGGGGTCTGGGTGCGGGAGACCCCCAGGGGGCTGGTGGTGAGCGAGGCCTTTCCTGGCGAGCCTGCTTATGAGGCAGGGCTGCGCCGGGGCGACCTGATTACCCAGGTTGCAGGCCAGCCCGCAACCCTGGCCCGCCTGAGTGCGGCTGAGGCAGCCCGCAATGCCTTTAGCCTGAGCTACACCCGCCAGGGGACGGCCCGCACGGTCACCCTTACCCCTCGGGTCGCCGGGGCCACCATGCAGCCCCGGCTCGAGATCAACAACAACACGGCCTATCTGCGCGTCTATCACCTGTACAGCTCCGAAAACTACTCCACGGCCCAGCGCATTCACGATGCCGCACGCCAGGCGGAGCAAGCCGGTGCTCGAGGGATGATAGTCGATCTCCGTGACGCCCTTACCGGCTACGATTCGGAAGCCCTGCTGAGTGCGGCGGCCTTTATCGGCAGGGGTGGGTTTATCTACGACCGCCGCTTTGAAGGTCAGGACGAGACCCACACGGTGGAAAACGGTAAGCTCTATGTGCAGCCCGAAGGCGAGGAGAAGGAAGAACAAAGCGCCCTCGAGCGGCCCTACCTGGCCCGTATACCACTGGTGGTGCTGGTCAACCGAAACACCTTCAACTCCGCGGAGATGCTGGCCTATTTCCTGCAGGCCGCGGGCCGGGCCAGGGTGGTGGGCGAGCCTACGGCCGGCGCCCTGGGGATGTCCGGGAGCGCTGAAGGCCCCCTCATCAACGGCGAGTTTATTGCGGTTTCCTCACTCAGAATGCGCAACCTGGACGGCTCGCCCTTCCCCCTAAAAGTCAGCCCCGACGTGGTGATGGAAGACGACCTCGAGGCCCTCGTTACAGGGCGCGACCGGATACTGGAGCGTGCCCTGGAAATGCTGCGGTAGGTGGATACTATGCGCAAACTGTTTGCAACCCTGGCCCTGCTGCTCGGCTCGCTTTCGCTGGCCTCTCCTGCCCAGGATTTATTCGACCAGGCCAGCTTCTATGTGGAATTCTATTACTACGGCCCCGCTGCCCTGAACCTCAAGGAGCTTACGGCCCGCTACCAAAGTGCGCTGGATCGCGCCTGTGCACCCCAAAAAGACACCTGCTCCTATAGCCAGGCGGTGCCCATCATCCAGCAGATGGTGGAGGAGTTGAACGACAACCACACCTATTACCTGAGCCCCGAAGCCCTGCGCAGCACCCGTGAGAGTCGCCAGGGCAACGCACCTTCCCGCACGCTGCGTATCGGCGTAACCCACCTGCCCATACCCGGCTCCCGTGACCGCCTGATTGTGGATGTGGTAGAGGGAGGGCCTGCCGACGAGGCTGGTTTGGCCTATGGTGACCGCATCATTGCCATCAACGGTCGGCCCCTAAGCGAGTTACCCGACGACAACCAGGTCGTGCAGTTTTTGACGCAATCGGTGCAGTCAGGGCGTCCGGTGGTTCTCAGTATTTTGCGGGGCCCTGAACGCCAGCGCCTCGAGATCACCCTTACGGGCCGCGAGATCAACCTGGCCCGCTTCCCCTCGCTCAAAATTAGGCCGGACGGGGTGGCGGTGCTCAAAATCCCCGACTTCGACGCTCAGGGTCAGGTGGGGCGGCGGGTGCACGAGCTTGTGCGCGAAGCCCAGCAGAAAAACGCACGGGCCATGATACTGGAATTGCGGGGTAATAGCGGCGGATTGCTCACCGAGATGATCGTTTCGGCGGCTGCTTTCCTGGATGAAGCTTATGTGGCCCTGGTGGATCGCTACCAGACCGAGCGCAACGAGTTCCGCGTCCGCGATGGACGGCTTACTGTTACCCGCAATGGTCAAGCTGAGAGCGCCAACCTGCCTTTTCTGACCCGCTGGCGTGGCCCACTGGTGGTGTTGGTAGACGGAAATACCGCCTCGGGCGGGGAGTACCTGGCCTCGGCCCTCCAGAAGGCCAGGGTGGCACCTCTGGTAGGCGTGCCCACCCTGGGCATCGGCAATACCACCACCCGCCCCTTCAACCTGATTAACGGAGGGGCCCTGAGCATCTCCTACAACCGGGCCTTTTTTGCTGATGGAACACCTTTCCCAGCTCGAGCCACCCCGGATTTTGTGGTGGAGAGTTCCCTCGAGCAGCTCGCCAACACCGGGCGCGACCTCCCTTTCGAGAAGGCCCTGGAGGCGCTGGGCATTAGGTCTACAGGCCGCTAGCAGGAGGTTCTGGGTGGGGTTCAGCCCAGTGTGGGTTGAAAATTACATCCCAGCTGGGCGCTTTTGCTTACAATCTGAGTGAAGCTATGAAAGTTTCTACGCGCCTCGACTTCCTGCCTGTTACAAGTGATTCAGCTACAGTCGTGCACAGTTTGTATCTGAATTGCCCCACCTATATCTCGCTTATCGGGGGCGACATGCCCTCCCTGAACGACATTCAACGTGAGCTCGATACCCTTCGCCATGACACCCGGCGTCAGGCGGTTTTGCTTTTGCACCAAGACCGGGCCGTGGGTTTTCTGGACTACAAAGTGGCCTACCCCGACCTGCACTCGGCAACCATCAGCCTGTTGCTCATCGAAGAGAAACTTCAGGGCCAGGGCCTGGGCAAAGCTGCAGTGGAGCAGCTCGAGGCCCTGCTGCGAAGCCGTATGGATCGGTTATACGCAGTGGTGTATGGCAACAACCAGCAGGCCAAACGCTTCTGGGAGCGGCTGGGCTTTGAGCACCTGCGCGATAGTGGCCCTACCTTAAGCTGGTACTTGAAAGCCCTGAAGTAATTTTGGGGGCAAAATCTGGGTATTGCGGGCAAGCTGGCCCTGGAGACGGGGCTTAGCAAAAACCGCTGGACAGGGCATTCCTGGGAACCGCTCTAGGCGGGCTCGAGCTCGACCACCCGGTCTACCAACGGAAGCCAGCTTTTGTCGTGGGTAGCGACTACCACCCCTCCGAACGACCGGGCGTAGCTCACCAGGTTTTCTAGCAAGCCCCGTCCTTCTGCATCCAGGGCTGCTTCGGGCTCGTCCAGCAGCCAGATATCTGGGTTTTGCAGGCGCAGCCTTGCCATGGCCAGTCGCTTTTTCATGCCGCTGCTGTAACTCAACACGGGCTTATCGAAGGGAAGCCCAACCTGGGCCAAGGCTGCCTGAATCTCGCTGCGGCTGTCGGCTCGCCCATCGAGTCGCAAGGCGTAATGCAGGTTTTCGGCTCCGGTAAAGTGCCGATGAAAAGCCGGTGGATTGGCCAGAAACCCCACCCTGCCGCCAAGCCGAACCGAGCCCTGGGTGGGGCGCACCAGCCCGGCCAGCACCCGCAGCAAAGTGGTTTTACCCACACCGTTGGGCCCTACCAGGGCTAGGGCTTCGTGTTTAGCCAGTTGGAAATCCAGGTTGCGTAGCACCCAGTCCCGCCCGTAGCGCTTGGAAACCGATACCGCCTCGATCAGCATAGAACTCATAATACGCGCAAATTACTGGCCCAGCAGGCTCTTCTCCAGGTTCAGCAGCCACTCGGGGGTAATTTTTAGGAAGAAGCTGTTGAGCTGCGTGAAAGAGCCGGTAAGCATCAGTATCCCCACTGCAACCAGAACCACCCCAGCCGCCACTTCGGCCCCATGAGAAAAGCGGGCTGCCCTGCGCAGCGCGGGGCGGATGCGGTCGGCAAAAAGGGCCACCAGCAAAAACGGGACGGCCAGCCCCAGGATATAAGCCAGGAGAAAGCCGACCCCGCCACCTGTGGCCGTGAGGGTTAGAATACCCCCTAGAATCGGGCCAATACAGGGTGTCCAGCCCAGTCCCAGAACCATGCCTAGCATAAAGGCCCCCCAGGGGCGGCTGGTATCTCCCTGGTAGCGCAAATTAACCCCCCACCTGGGCTTCAGGCCCAACATGTACAACCCAAACAGCGCCAAAACTACCCCGCCCACCTGCCCCAGCAACTGCCGATGCTCGGACAGCAGCCCTCCCAGGATGGTGAAGGGCAGCCCCAACAACAAGAACACCAGCGAGAACCCACCCACAAAGAAGAAGGCGTTGAAAAGGGGCCGCCCCCGCTCTCCGCTCAAATAAAGCAAATAGGTGGGCACCAGCGGTAATACGCAGGGGGACAAAAAAGATAGAATGCCGGCCAGAAAAGCGGCGATCAGGCTCATGTAAGTCAGGATAGACCAGAAGGATTAGGACATTCGTAATTCTTTCAAGGGTTGCTGGGTAAGATTTTAAAGATGCAAGACAGCATACAGGAATATCAGCGTGAGCAGCGTATTCGCACCATATTGGAGGCTATTCCGGACGATATGATGCTGGTGGATTCGGAGGGCAACATCCGCGAGTACAAGGCGGGTAAGAGTTCCAGCCATCTGCCTATGGATCGCTTCCTAGGGACAACCCTGGGTGAGCTTTTTGTTCAAGATGTGGCCCAGGCGCTTCAACGGGCAGTTCGGGCGGTGCTGGCAGGTGAGCAGGCCGAGGAGCTAGAGCTTAACCTGGAGGGGCGAGACTTTGAGGCCCGGATTGTCCCCATGGAAAGCGACACCGCTCTGATTCTTTTTCGGGACGTTACGCATGAACGCGAGGCCGAGCGGCTAAAGTCGGAGTTTATTGCGGCGGTTTCACACGAACTTAAGACGCCGCTGGCTTCCATTCTGGGTTTTAGCGAGCTGCTGCTTGGCGGTAACTATAGCCCTTCGGAGCTCGAGGGTTTTTTGGAGAACATTCAGCACAGCAGCCTGCGGCTGAAGGATATGGTCAACAACCTGCTGGACACCTCGCGCCTGGAAGCTGGCCGGTTTAGCATTGGCAAGCAGCCGGTAGACCTGCAGGCTACCCTGGCCCAGATTGCCCATAGCTTTGCCGGGGTAGCCAAGCTCAGCCAGATTCAATTCACCCTCGAGCTCGACACACTGCCCATCATCGAGGCCGACCCAGAGCGCATTGGTCAGGTGGTAGGCAATCTGCTTTCCAATGCCTTTAAGTTCTGTCCACGCCAGGGTGCCATCTGGTTGCGGGCCAGGCCGCAGGATGGGGTGTTAATTGAGGTCGAAGATACTGGCCCCGGCATCCCGCTGGAGGAGCAGGGCCAGCTTTTTCAGCGCTACAGCCGCACCAGAAGCGCCATCGCCAGGGGCATTGTGGGTACGGGTCTGGGGCTTTACATTTCCAAGGCCATCGTGGAGGCCCACCAGGGGCGCATCTGGGTAGAGTCGCAGGAGGGCCGAGGAGCCAAATTTTGCGTCTGGTTGCCCATGTAGCGATGAATGGCACATAACGCTGCTTGTGATACCGGATTCAAAAAGATAATCTTCAAACAAAAAGCGCTAAGAGGCTATCTTTTTGAATCTAGAGCACACCCCTCGCTGCGCTCGGCGAAGAAAGCGTATCCCTTCGGTCGGGTTAGTTCGTCACCGTTCGGTGACGACCGAATCTGGTATGAAATACTCCATCGTCCACTTGCTGTAGGCTAAGGCTATGCTGCGCTTGGTCGGGCTCGCTAAAGGCTATCCGGGCTTCAGGCTCGTGCTTTCACTCGAGGTCAGCCCAGGGCAAACCCTGGCCTTGCTGGGGCCTTCGGGCAGCGGCAAAAGCACGCTCTTGCGGCTGGTTGCCGGTCTGGAAATGCCAGAGGCGGGTCAGGTGTGGCTGGACGAGACCGAGATCACGCCGCTGGCGCCTGAAGCGCGTCGGGTGGGGTTCGTGTTCCAGGACTATGCCCTATTCCCACACCTGACGGTATGGGAAAACATCGCTTTTGGCTTACAGGAGGCCCGCTGGAATATGGCTAGAATCCGGGAGCGGGTGGCTTTTTTGCTGGAGTTGACCCACCTGGAGCCCCATGCCCAAAAGCGCCCCGACCAGCTCTCGGGTGGCGAACGTCAGCGGGTTGCGCTGGCTCGAGCCCTGGCCAACCAGCCCCGCTTGCTGCTGCTGGACGAGCCGCTGGGGGCGTTGGATTTGAAGCTGCGGCAGGAACTGTTGTCGGAGCTGCGGGCCATCCTGCGGCAGATCGAGGTACCGACCATTGTGGTCACGCACGACCAGTCCGAAGCGTTTGTGTTGGCCGAGCAGGTGGCCTTGCTGCGGGGGGGCTCTATTGTGCAGATGGGCTCGCCCGAAAGGCTTTTTCGCCAGCCCAGGAACTACTGGGTAGCTAGTTTTCTGGGCCACCGCAATTTGTTCTCCGCGGAGCAGAGCCGTCAGCTAGGCCTCCCAGCCCGGCCACACCTGCTGCCACCAGAGGCTATAATGCTGGGCCAGGGAGAGGAAGCGCTTGTGCGAGAGCGCATTTTCAAGGGTTTTGTGGTGGCCCTCGAGCTGGCCTGGCGGGGCCAGAGGCTATACCTGGAAGGCCCGGAGCAGGGGCTTTACCCTGGCGACACTACCCGGATAAAGGTAGATTGGTCGAAGGTGGTTGCGCTGGAAGAAGAGCCGGAGCATGGGCAAGCGCAGCCAGGACAACCCCTGGCAGGCCCGGCGGCTCGAAACCATAGCTGAACCTTACCCCACATGCACCCGTTTACCATTCTCTTAAACGGTTCAATCGTTGTAACCCCGCGGCTCAAGGCCCAGGTGAGGGGGAGCCGGGTGATTGTGGCGGATGGCGGTATGGTTCATGCCCAATCTCTGGGGCTCCAGCCGGAGTTGTGGGTGGGCGACTTCGACTCGGCCTCGCCGGAACTCCAGCAAGCCTATCACCACATACCACGTGAAGAACATCCCGTGAACAAGGACTTTACCGATGGGGAACTGGCCATCGAGGCGGCCCTGGCCCGGGGGGCCGATAAGCTGATTCTGGTAGGGGCCCTGGGGGGTCAGACCGACCAGACCATGGCCCATCTGCTGCTGGGCATCCGGCTGGCCCGCCAGGGCATTGCCACCCTGCTGACTTCAGGTAGCGAAGAGGCCCATCCCCTGGTGCCGGGGACGCTGCAGCTGGATCTACCGCACTACTCCAGGCTCAGCTTGTTGCCGCTGGGTGGCTTTATCGGCCTGAGTATCCGTGGTGTCCGCTGGCCGTTGCAAAAAGCCGAGGTGCACTTAGGCAGCACCCGCACCCTTTCCAATGTGGTTTTGGGACGGGTGGAAATTGAGCTCGAGGCCGGCTATGGGGTGGTATTTGTTTATCCGGAACCTGCAACTTTGTGAAACTCGTCCAAAAACAACCCTAGTTCTTCGGCCAGGCGCTCTTGCTCGAGCATGGCCTGCCCAAAAACCGCAGGGTCGTCCAGCAAGCTGGGCAAGCGTAGCCAGCCCAGGTAATACCGGCCCGCCAAACCCGGCTCCTTTAGCCGCAGCCGCTCGGTGTGCGAGAGAAGGGTCTCGAAGGCTTCGGGGCTACCAAGCACCGGGCACTGCTGCGGGGATAAACGCTTTAGAAAGGCTTTGAGCAAGCCAGGGTTCGACCAGAAACCATAGTTGAGGTCGTCGGTGATTTGCTCGATGCGCGATAAAAGCGCAGGATCGCCCTGGCGGCCTAACAGCCTGCGCACGAGCTCACTGCGCCGCAGGCGTAAGGTCGCATACTCGCTTAGCGAGTAGAGTCTGCCGGGAAAAAAGTCCAGGGCCTCGCGCAGGCGGTGCGCTATTACGTAGTCCTGGTATTCCCTGAAGGGATCCACGACCCTATTGTGCGACAAGGCCCCAGATTAATGGAAGATGACCAGGGTTTGTGGCGCGCTTCTCATGACGGATTCACAGTGGCTCACGGTATATTCAGGTATGGACACCCGGGGCTGGGTTCTCAAAGCCATCCAGACACTGCAGTTTGCCAGCGAAAAGGATATTGTGCGTTGGTTGGATGAAGAGGGTGAAAGCCTTTCCAGAGACGAGCTGCGGCGCACCCTCGAGCTTCTGCTCAAAGAAGGGGCGCTCGAGCTAAAAAACGACCTCTTTCGCCTCAAGCGCAAGAACAGCAACCAGCAGGCCTTTGACAAGCTATTCAAGGATTAAGTTGCGCCAGGGCAGATTGGCAAAACCAGCGGAATGAGCCAATGCATACCTGGCGCAATTCCTAAAGCGAACTTTCGGTACGGCATCTTGCATTTCGCTTATGGAGACACTTAGGCATCTTCGCATGCTGTTTTCGCCCTGCTACCCACCCAACTCATGTGCTGGATGGCAAGATTGAGATATGGGTAAAAACGTGTTCTTGCGGGCGGCTTTAGGCCTGGTGGCTTTTGCGCTACTGGCGCTGGCCCAGGCCTTTTCCCTCGAGCGAATGCAGGCCGACCTGCAGGCCTTGCTAGCGCAGGGGCCGCGGGTAGCGGGCACCCCGGCGGTGGCGGCGGCGGGCGAGTACCTGGCCGCAGAACTCCGCAAGGTGGGCTACACTGTGGAGTTTTTTCCCTTCACCTACAGCCGCACCCACGACCAGGGCTCGAGCCTTCAGGTGGGAGGGGTCAGTTTTCCGGTCAGCAGCGTGGCGGGCAGCCCTGGTCGGCGGGTTGAAGGGCCGCTGGTGGTGGTACCGGGTGCGGGCCTGGCCGCAGACTTTGCCAACCTGAACCTGCAAAATAGCATTGTGGTGGTGCGCCGGGGTGGAATTCCAGGCCTGGAGAAGGCCCGATTGGCTGCCCAGCGGGGGGCCCTGGGCGTTATCCTGGTGACCGAAGAACCCAGCGGCACCCGTTTTAGCTTTGGGGGCAACAGCCCCATCCCGGGCGTGACCATCTCCTCTAGCGACGGGGAGGCGCTTTTTGGCCTGACGGGAAGTCGGGCCGTACTGGATGCGCGCATCGTGACCGAGGAGGTGCAGGGCCGCAATGTGATCGCCAAGCGGGGCCAGAACCCCCTGGCCATCGTGGGGGCCCACTACGACTCGGTGCCTGGCAGCCCGGGCGCCAACGACAACGCCTCGGGTACCGTGACGGTGCTCGAGCTGGCCCGCCAGCTGGCAAATAGCCCCCTCTCCGAGCGCATCTGGTTCATGTTTTTCGATGGGGAAGAGGATGGCCTGTGGGGCTCGAGGCGCTTTGTGGAACAGAACCTCGAGCTTGTGCGGGGGTTGAAGGCCATGCTCAACTTGGACATGGTGGGGGTGGATGTGAACGTCAGCCTGGGAATAGGCGGCAGCCAGGAACTGCGGGCCTTGGCCGACTGTAACGCCCTGCAGGTGGCCTGTGGTAGCGCACCGGGGGGTGGCAGCGACCACGTGCCTTTTGCCCAGGCCGGGGTGCCGGTGCTCTTCTTCTTCCGGGGCCTGGACCCCAACTACCACCGCCCCACCGACACCGTGGCCGACCCGCTGCTCATGGCCCAGACCGGCCAGCTGGTGCAGGGGATTTTGCAGCGCTTGCTGCGCTAAAACAAGCCGCGAATCTGTCCTGTCTCGTCCAGCCCAATGCGAAGGGCCGCGGGTTCTTTGGGCAGGCCCGGCATGGTCATAATCTCACCCATATAGGCCACCACAAAGCCAGCCCCGCACTTGGGCTTGAGGTCGGTTACGGTCACGCTAAAGCCCTCCGGGCGGCCCCGCAGCCTGGGGTTGTCGGACAGGGAGCTGGCGGCTTTGGCAATAATGACCGGCAGGCCGCCCTGGCCTTCTTTTTCCAGCCGCTTGAGGGCTTTGCGGGCCTCCTGGGTGTACTCGACCCTGGCCGCGCCGTAGACCTGAAGGGCCACCTGGGCAATCTTTTCTTCCAAGGGCTGCTCCAGCGCATAGGTAAACCTGGGCTGACCGGGGTTTTCCAGGGCCTTCAAGACCATCTGGGCCAGCTCCACCCCACCAGCTCCCCCGCGGGCGTGTACCTCGCTGAAGGAGACTGGCACGCCCTGCTGAGCTGCAAATTCTTGTACCAGGCGGAGTTCTTGTGGGGTATCGTTGGGAAAACGGTTGAAGGCCAGCACCGGCTCGTAGCCCAGGAGCCGCACATTTTCCAGGTGCTTGGCCAGGTTGGCCAGCCCCCTGCGCACAGCCTCCGGGTTGGGCTGGGCGTACTCGTCGTGTCCACCGTGGAAACGCAGGGCTCGCATGGTAGCCACCAGTACCACCGCCTGTGGTGCGAAACCCGCCTGACGGCAGACCAGGTTGATGTATTTCTCGGCCCCCAGGTCGGAGCCAAATCCGGCTTCGGTTACCACATAGTCGGCATACCCCAGGGCCATGCGGGTCGCCGCTACCGAGTTGGTGCCGTGGGCAATGTTGCCAAAGGGCCCCATGTGCACAAAGGCGGGCTGGTGCTCGAGGGTCTGCACCAGGTTGGGGAAAAAGGCCTGCTTTAGCAGTACGGTCATGGCCCCCTCGGCGCCCAGGTCGCGGGCGAACACGGGCTGCCCCCCCAGGTTGTAACCGATGCGGATGCGCCCCAGGCGTTCTTGCAGGTCGGCCAGGCTGGTGGCCAGGCTCATGATGGCCATTACCTCGCTGGCCACCGTGATCTCAAATCCGGCCTCGCGGGGTATGCCCTGGCTGGGCCCACCCAACCCCACAATGACCTGCCGCAAAGCCCTATCGTTCATATCCAGGGCGCGCTTGACCTCGATGCGGCGCACATCCAGTCCCAGTGCGTTGCCCTGGTGCAGGTGGTTGTCTACCAGGGCCGAAAGCAGGTTGACTGCGCTGGTAACGGCATGAAAATCGCCGGTGAAGTGCAGGTTGATCTCCTCCATGGGCAGCACCTGGGCATACCCGCCGCCGGTGGCCCCGCCCTTGATGCCAAACACCGGCCCCAGGGAAGGCTCCCGCAGGGCCACCGCTACCTTTTTCCCCAGCTTGCCCAGGGCCTGGGTCAGGCCTATCGCCACGGTGGTCTTGCCTTCGCCTGCCGGCGTCGGGGTCATGGCCGTAACCAGGATGAGCCTGCCCTTAGGTGCGGGCGGCGCACCCAGCACTTTGGCCATGTGGGGGCCATAGTGGAACAGCGCCTGGGAGGGGATGCCCAGACTGGCGGCCACTTCTTCGATGGGTTTGAGTCTGGTCTGACGGGCGATCTCGAGGTCGCTCGGTGTGGCAGTGGTTTCCATGCCTCTAGGGTACGCCCAGAAGCTGGCGATAAAAGTCCCTTGCAGGGCAAGCGGTCAATACTTTTTGAACCTGGCATTTAGGGATCAGGGCATCCAGTTACCGCCACACACGACCACTGCGACACGCTCGGGCAGGTCGTAGCGCATGAGCAGGGGCCCTAAAGCCAGCCCGGCGGTGGGCTCCACCACCTGTTTGAGCCGCTGCATCATCAGGCGCTGGGCCTGCAGGGTTACCTCGTCGGGTACGGTAAGGATGCGGTCTACATGGCTCTGCATGACCGGGAAGGTTTTTTCCCCAACCACCAGCGTGCGCACCCCATCGGCCACGGTCTGGGGGGCCTGCGTTAGCTTGACCCGCACGCCCGCCCGGAGGCTTTGCTGGGCATCGTTGGCGCCCTCGGGTTCCACCCCAATCACCTCGCACTCCGGGCGCAGGCTTTTGACTGCGGTAGCAATGCCGGAAATCAGCCCCCCGCCCCCTACCGCTACCAGCACAGCCTCCAGCTCAGGCACCTGCTCTAAGAGCTCGAGGGCCTGCGTACCCTGCCCGGCCATGACCCGCAGGTCGTCAAAGGGATGGATAACCTCGTAGCCGGTCTGCTCGGCCAGCCTTCGCATCACCTGCTCGCGGTTCTCCACCGTTACCCCCTGGTCGAAGACCTCGGCCCCATAGGCGCGGGTGGCGGCTTTTTTGATGGGGGAGGCCTCCTCCGGCATCACCACCAGGGCGGGAACCCCAATCACCTGGGCCGCATAGGCCACCCCCTGGGCGTGATTGCCCGACGAGACCGCAATCAGGCCCCTGGGATTTTTCAACTGAAGGGCCGCGTTGAGGGCGCCCCGGGCCTTGAAACTGCCGGTTTTTTGCAGGTGTTCGGCCTTAAAGAAAAGGGTCTTGCCCAGCAGCGCATTGAGCCCCCGGCTGCTAAAAACCGGGGTTTGGTGAATGTAAGGGGCAATGCGGCGGGCGGCGCATTGGATGTCTTCCAGGGTTAGCACAGCCCCATGCTAACAGGAGGGTACGTAACGCCCAA
This sequence comes from Meiothermus cerbereus DSM 11376, assembly GCF_000620065.1. NCBI lineage: Bacteria > Thermotogati > Deinococcota > Deinococci > Thermales > Thermaceae > Meiothermus > Meiothermus cerbereus. Next base: position 41,891 of record NZ_JHVI01000008.1, read on the forward strand.
GGCTTTTGTAACGCTCAGAAGGCCCCTTGCAAGAAGGCGGTTTGCCCTACAGTGATTCCATGCGGATGCTTGCCGAGGCTATTTACCAGCTCGAGCCCGGTCAAATGCTGGTCGGTCAAACCCCCACCGCGCGGGAACTACTCAAGCTCTGGATTCGCCGGCACCAGACAGGCTTCGACCTGTACGTGACCAGCATTTTAGAAGCCCGGGAATCCCCCACCGAGCGGCCGCGCAACATAGTGAGTAACGACCTGGTCTCCTGTGCAGAAGTGCTGGAGGCATTGCACTACCTCGAGGACGTGTACCCGGTTGCATTTCATGTACTAAAGAACCTTCCCGTGACGCTGCGCGAGGCCACCCCCGAACTTTTGCAGATGCTCGAGGAGCAGATGTTGCGCGTGGCCCGGAGCACCGTAACGGGCGAGTCTGGCCCCGACGACCCCCCGGCCCAGGTGGTGCGCTTAAAACCACTGTGCGTGCTGGAGGAACACGAGTCTGATGACGACTTCGCCGCGCTCGTCCTCACCGACCCTTGACCGAACCTCCCCCACTGCCCCACAATGCCCCTGATGGAAGGGGTGCGGCTGGCAGTAAAAACCCTGGGCTGCAAGGTTAACCAGGTGGAATCGGATGCCCTGGTGGGCCTGCTCAAACCTTTGCACCCGGTGGTGGTGCCCCTGGAAAGCGGTGCCGACCTGGTGGTTATCAACACCTGTGCTGTAACCACCAGCGCCGAGGCCGACGCCCGCAAGGAGGTGCGTCGGGCCCGCCGGGCCAACCCGGCGGCTTTTATCGTGGTTACGGGCTGCTATGCCGAGCTGGCCCCCGAGCAACTGGCCGAGCTGGGGGCCGATGCGGTGCTGCCCAACAGCCGCAAAGCCGAGCTTCCCGGCGTCATCCTGCAACACTTCGGCCTTCCCGCCGACCCCATCACCACACCCCCCAACGAGTTCTGGGGAGCGGGCGAGCGGGGCCTTTTGAACAACTATGTGCGGGCTTTCCTCAAGGTGCAGGATGGCTGTAACGTGGGCTGCGCCTACTGTATCATTCCCCGCCTGCGTGGGCGCGAACGCCACCGGGGGCACCAGGAGGCCCTGCGGGAAGCCGAGGCCTTGCTGCAAGCAGGGGTTCAGGAAATTGTGCTTACCGGCGTTCGTCTGGGCTCCTACAAGGGCCATCCCCGCGGGATTGCCGGGCTGATAGAAGAGCTGGCCCTGATGGGCGCTAAGGTGCGCCTGTCTTCCATCGAGCCCGAGGACACCGGGGAAGAGCTGCTCCAGGTGATGGGCCGCTTTGCGCCCCAGGTGCGCCCCCACCTGCACCTTAGCCTGCAAACGGGGTCGGCCCGCTTGCTGGCCCTGATGGGCCGTCGCTACGATAAAAACTACTACCGTGCCCTGGTAGAGCGGGCTTCTTTGCTTATCCCCGGCTTCGCCCTCACCACCGATGTGATTGCCGGTCTACCCACCGAGACCGAGGAGGAACACCAGGAAACCCTGGCCTTCCTGGAGGAAGTACGGCCCAGCCGCGTTCATGTGTTCACCTACACCCCCCGCCCCAAAACCCGTGCAGCCGCGCTACCTCAGGTGCCCATCGAGGTGCGCAAGCGCCGCAATAGGGAGCTTCAGGCCCTCGCGGCCCGCCTGGCCGAAGCGCGGGTGCAGCCCAAGCTGGGCCACCGGCTCGAGGTGCTGGTGGAAAGCTTTCGCGGGGGCCGGGCCTACGGCCACACCCCGGACTACTACGAGGCCGAGTTTACCGGGCCGGTACGGGTGGGCCAGACCGTCTGGGTCAGGGTAGAGGCCATTGCGGGTTATACCCTGCAGGGCAGGCTGGAAGCCATTAAGGAAGAGCCTGCCCGTCTGCTGCTACCGGTGCTTTAGATCTTGCGCCGGCGCTCTACCCAAAAGCGCACCACAAACCCCAAGCAGATGAATAAGGTGGCAAACTGGGCCATAACTGCGATGGGGCGTTCTACCGTGCCGCCGCCCAGGATGGTAATGAAGCCGGGAATGCCCTGCAGCGAACCCAGGATGCCCAGCACTGCCAGACCCAGGGCAATATTCATGGCAAGTTTTTGATTGGGGGACTTATCGGCCCAGATGCCCAACAGGGCAATGGCCAGGCCCAACGCCCCCGGAATCAGGGCGGTAGGGGTGAGGCTGGTGCTCATGACGGCCAGGGTGGAAACCAGAATCAGAAAAACGCCGGTCCAAAGAGCTCTGGCTGGCAGACTGCTACCCATCTGAAACCTCCTGGTGTTTCCCGAAAAGCCGGGGGCTTATATGCAGGCTAGGAGTTGGCATGGCCCAAGCCTAAACGGGGTGGCGAGAAAATACTGTAACCGCACCGGCCATGGGCAGGGGCTTCCCAGGGGCTGGGTGGTGGCGCTTTGATGTGGCCTGTACCTCGGCCACTGCGGTAGATTATGCCCCATGGAGAACCCTACCGTTTTTGGCAAAATCATCCGCCGGGAACTGCCAGCCAGCATCGTCTACGAGGACGAAGAATTCATCGCTTTCAAGGATATCAATCCGCGTTCGAAGGTGCACATCCTGGTCTGCCCCAAAGAGTACATCCCCACCCTGGCCGACTACCCCGACACCGAGGAGGGCGCCCTCAAGCTGGGCAGGCTGATGCTCACGGCCAACCGGATCGCCAAGCAGATGGGCCTCGAGGGCTACTTCATCCGTATTCACGTGGGGGAGAAGGGCGGGCAGGAGGTTTTTCACGTACACGTGCACCTGCGCTCGGATGCCTGAGGTGGGGGCAGGCAGGAGCGATGGAACTTGCTACGGCTTCCTGAGCTCTACCTGGTCTATGACCCAGCAGCAGCCTCATGCCTTGGGGGGTTCTCCCTGACGGGTCAGCTGCGACTCTTTTATCCCGGCCTGCTCGAGGACCTCTTCAGCAATCAGGATGGGCGCTCCAGCCCGGATGGCCAGGGCGATGCCATCGGAGGGGCGGCAGTCTATCTCGTATTCCAGGCCGCGCTGTTCCAGCACCAGCCTCCCGTAAAAGGTGCCGTCTTTCAGTTCGACAATCTCGAGCCTCAGTACCTTTACCCCGAGGAGCTCGAGGGTGTTGTAGAACAGGTCGGGGCCCAATGGGCGGGGCGGTTTCTCACCCGAGAGGTGCACCATGATGTTCTGGGTTTCCAGAGCCCCGATCACCACAGGTAGGAGCAGGTCGTTCTCGGCCTTGAGCATCACGATCAGGTTGCCGTTTCCTGGGTCTACCCCCATACCTTCGATACGTGCGGGTACCATACTTTGAGTATACGCACCTGGCCCTGGGGCATATGTGCCGCAGGTCATGCGTAATGCACAACGTTTGCCAATCTCGAATAACCCTATAAACTATGACCGTGAAAACCTATGTTGTGGAAGTGGCCGGGGTTCGTCGTGAACTACCGGTAGTACAGGTGGGCCCCGATGTGGCGGTGGCCTTGTTTAACATGCTGGGCGATACCGAGGTGGTCGAGCAGGCGGCGGCCGAGCTGGCCAAGCGGATGCCTGCCGATGTAGATACCCTGGTTACGCCGGAGGTCAAAGCGGTGCCATTGGCCCATGCCCTCTCGCGCCTCACCGGAAAGCCCTATGTGGTGGCCCGTAAGACCGAGAAACCCTATATGATTAGCCCGGTCTCGCGTACGGTAATTTCCATTACCACAGGCAAGCCCCAGCTGCTGGTGCTGGATGGAACCGACGTACCCCTCATCAAAGACAAAAAGGTGGCCATTGTAGACGACGTGGTCTCGACGGGCAGTACCCTCAAAGGCCTTTCCGACCTGATTACCGATGTGGGAGGACATGTGGCCGCGGTAATGGCCGTCTTCACTGAGGGTTCCCCCCGTGATGACGTCATCGCCCTGGGGCACCTACCGCTGTTCAAGCCAGCTTGATACTTGCCGAAAAACGGCCTTGTTCATCGAGGCACAGATAACCTTTGCTATGCTCAGTTCACACCTAAGCCCATGGCTATGCCCTTGGTGTAAGAAAGAGAGCCCGATATGGAAACTTACCCCATCACGATAGGTAAAATTACCCGCCATGTACCGGTGGTCGAGACCCTGCCCGGGGTGCACATCCCCTTGATCGAAATTATGGGCGATGTGGAACTGGTGCAGGCAGCTGCTGAGGGGCTGGTCAAGCACCTGCCCCCCGAGACCGATGCCCTGCTGACCCTCGAGACCTCCCCCATTGTGCTGGCCCACGCCATGAGCGCCATTTGCGGCAAACCCTATGTGGTGGTGCGCCGCAAGCGCCGCCCCTATATGCAAGACCCCATCATCCAGGAGGTGGAGTCGCTTACTTTGGGCGTCACCGAGACCCTCTGGCTGGACAGCCGCATGGCCGAAAAGCTGATGGGCCAGAATGTGGCCCTGGTCTTCGATGTGGTCTCCTCGGGTGGCACCATGAACGCGCTTGAGAAGGTGGCCAAAAAGGCCGGGGCCAACGTGGTAGCCCGCCTGGCCGCTTTCCACCAGGGCAACAGCAAACTGCCCATCACCTTCCTTTCGGAGATCCCTATCCTGCAGACGGCTTGAGGATCGTCCCATTGGTCGGGGTGAACAGTCCCCGCTGTAGGAGACTGTTCACCCAGGCCTGGTATCACACCAGCACTGGTTCCTCGTAGACCCCGTAGACGGCCCTCAGCTCGTCCATCATCTCGCCCAGGGTGCAGTAGGCCAGGGCGCACTCGACGAAGTAGGGCATGGTGTTGCGCCCCTCCCTGGCGGCCTGCCGCAGGGCCGCTAAAGCCCGCTGTACGGCCTCGGGGTTGCGTTCGCGCCGCACCTGGGCCAACCGCTCGGCCTGTACGCGCTCCACCGCGGGGTCGATGAGCTGGATGGGCACGTTGAGCCCTTCGTCCTGGAAGGCGTTTACCCCCACGATAATCCGCTCACCCCGCTCCACCTCTTGCTGGAAGCGGTAGCTGGCATCGGCAATTTCGCGCAGGAAGTAGCCTTCTTCGATGGCCCGTACCACCCCGCCCATGCGGCGTATTTCCTCGATGATCTGCATGGCCTGGGTTTCCATCTGATCGGTGAGCCACTCCACGTAGTAGCTGCCCCCCAGGGGGTCGGCGGTGTGGGTTACGCCCGACTCGTAGGCGATAATCTGCTGGGTGCGCAAGGCAATCTTGGCCGATTCCTCGGTGGGCAGGGCCAGGGCCTCGTCGTAGGCGTCAGTGTGCAGGCTGTTGGTGCCGCCCAGCACCGCGGCCAGAGCCTGAATAGCCACTCGAGCGATGTTGATGAGGGGTTGCTGCGCGGTGAGCGAGACCCCAGCAGTCTGGGCATGGGTGCGGAGCATCCAGCTCTGGGGGTTTTTGGCCCCGTAGCGGTGCCGCATCTCTTTAGCCCAGATGCGCCGGGCGGCCCGGAACTTGCAGATTTCCTCGAAAAAGTCGTTGTGGGCGTTGAAGAAAAAGGATATGCGGGGGGCGAACTCGTCCACATCCAGGCCCCGCTTTAAGGCCCACTCCACGTACTCGAAGCCGTCGGCCAGGGTGTAGGCCAGCTCCTGTACGGCGGTGGAGCCCGCTTCGCGGATGTGATACCCCGATACCGAGATGAAGTTCCACCTGGGCACGTTTTTGGGCCCCCACTCAAAGGTATCTATGACCAGCTTGGTGGAGGGCTCGGGGGGGAAGATGAACTCTTTTTGGGCGATAAATTCCTTCAGGATATCGTTCTGTATGGTGCCGCCCAGCTTATTCCAGTCGTAGCCCTTTTTCTTGGCGGCGGCCAGGTACATGGCCCAGATGGCGTTGGCCGGGGAGTTGATGGTCATGGAGGTGGTGACCTGTTCGAGGTTGATCCCCTCAAACAGAAGCTCCATGTCGGCCAGGCTGCTCACCGCTACCCCGCACTTGCCCACCTCGCCCCTGGAAAGCGGATGGTCGGAGTCGTAGCCCATCAGGGTGGGCAGGTCGAAGGCGGTGGAAAGTCCGTTCTGTCCAGCGGCCAGCAGCTTTTTGAAGCGCTCGTTGGTCTGTTCGGCGGTGCCAAACCCAGCAAACATCCGCATGGTCCACAGGCGGCTGCGGTACATGGAGCCGTACACCCCGCGGGTGTAGGGGTACTCACCGGGATACCCCAGCTTTTCCGCGTAGTTGAAGTCCTTCAGGTCTTCGGGGGTATACAGCGGCTCGGGGGCAATGTCCGAGAGGGTCTTGTGGGCGACCCTACGCTCGGGCATCTTGGCCAGCGACTTTTGGTAGGTTTCGCGCATCCAGGCGTGCTTGGGTCTGGGCTGTGACATGGCGCAATTATATAACGCATTTGTGGCAGTGGATTGTCATTCCGTTAGATTCAGGGCCGCGCCGGGCTTAGCAGGGTGCCGGGGTAAAAGTGCTCGAGGATCTCGCGGTAGCGGTACCCTTGCCGGGCTAGGCCCAGCGCACCATACTGGCTCATCCCCACCCCGTGCCCAAAGCCCCCGCCCCAGAACGTGAGGCGCTTCAGATTGCCCAGGGCATCGCGCTCCTCTTGCAGGGCAAAAGCTGTGCTGGGAAGGCTGGGGAAATTCAGACGGGGCTCACCTCGCCAGAGCTCCAGCACCACATCGCCACCTCCGGTGAAGGCCTTGTCCGGGCGCAGCAGGCTGCGGATGTTGGACTCGCGCCGAACCCGGTAGCGTCCGGTAGAGCTCTGGATTTCCAGCTCGCTGACATATCCGCTGCTGGTTCGGGTGATGACCCGGAGCTGCTGCAAGGTGCCCAGCAAAAACCCCGGTGTGTCCGGCGAAAGGGGGCCTTCAGGGGTTTGCACGAAAGCGGGGGCGCTCTGGGCCCTCTGGGGGAGGGTGCGGCTCAGGAGAGCCTCGAGCTCCTCGCGGCTAAGGCTCAGCTTCCACCGCCAGAAGGGCGATTCGGCCTCGTAAAAGCCCTGGGGGTTCCGGATTTGAAAAAAGGCCAGGGCTTCGGCCTCACTACGGATCGAAACGCTGATGGGATTGCTCAGAGCCCGCGCTTTCAGGTAGGGTGCCGCAGGCCGATCCATCCAGACTTCCTCGATGCTGGCGGTTGCGCCGGGACTGGTGGAAAAGAAAAAGCTCTGAATGGGGGCGCCCGCAAAAGTCAGAATCTGGTTTTGGGTGGCCTCTACTGCGGCGTCGGTGGCGGGATGGGTGCGGGTGTGGTTATAGACTTGCTCGTTTACCGAGTCGTCCACGTCGGCCCCCAACTGTTTCCAGAAAGTCTTGGCCTGTTGCCTGGCGAAGGCATAGGTGCGGGCCGCTACGGCCTGGGCTTTTAGGGCCTCGGGGTGGAAGCTGGCGGGCATCTCGCTGGGCAGTACCCGCTTGAGGTAGTCCTGAAAATCGACCCTATTGATGAGCAAAAGCCCGTTGCCGCGGTTTTCCAGCCATAGCTCGCCCGGGTACTCGGGGGGGCTTTGTCGGGGGGTGTTGAGCAGACGGTAGCGCACAGGCTGGGCTGGGTCGGCTGGCTTGAGCAAAACCAAGCTGTCCAGGGCAAACGTCAGGCCCTCGAAACTAGCCACCAGGCTGCCATTTTGCAGCTTGAAGGCCAGGGGCTTCCCGGCAAATAGGCTCACCACGGGTCGAAGGTTTTCGCTCTGCTCTCCGCTAAGAAGCTGCACACTGCCCCCCTGGGGCAAAAGCGACAGCTCCGGGAAAAGATACTGCCCCTCGAATGTCCCTGCGCCCTGCCGGTAGGACAGCAGTACCCGGATGTGCTGCTGGCTGGGTTGGGCGGGCTGGGGTGGGTTTTGTGGCCGGGAAGTCGCCAGCAAACCCACGCCCAGGGTAAAAACCAAGACCAGCGCCCATTGCATCTTGGTCATTTTTACTCCCTGGCATGAGAAAAAGCCAGCAGCTGGGCTGAGCCAGGCTCACCTACGACATAGCGCACATGCGCCAGCAGGGCTTTTTGCAAGCGATCCAGGGGTGGGCCTGCTTCCAGGCGTGCAATGGCCTCGCTGCCGGGTAGCTGCAGGATGGCGGCCAGGGCTTCCGTCCCGTCTGGCCCCAGATAAACCCCGCCTTGTTCCACCCGCTCGCCATCCAGCAGGTAGACCCCCGCGCCGCTCAGGTTGGGGGCCAGGCCAGCGGCTTTGAGCACCCGCCAGCTGGCCCACAGAAAAGCGATCTGGGGGTTTGGGTGCTTGGCAACTCCCTTCAGGCCCGAGGTGAGCAGGGGCCAGATTCTACCTGCAACCTCGGGCGAGGCAAGGCGAAAGGCCAGCTCAGCCAGGTAGCTGGCATAGGGAAAGCGTCCGGGGGCTTCCAGACCCTCGAGCCGCCCCACCAGCTCGACCTGGGTGAGGGTGGGCAGGTCGTTGCCGGGTTTCTGGTAGACCTGGTACCGGAGGTGATGAAAAAGCGAGAGCCTGCCGCTGCGCCCGGTGGGTCGCAGGGCCTTGCGGGCGATGGCCTGGGCCGCCCCTTGTGGCCCCACGAACGAGAGGATTACGTCGCCTGCCGGGAGCGATTTGCGCCCCACCACCAGCCCTTCGCTTAGCCGATAACGTTCCACTACCCTCATGGTACGCGAGCATGGCGCCGATTTGGACAAGCCCAGTTTCGCCGCAACCAGGACTACCAGCTTTGTCCAGGGTTTTGGCAGCCGGTAATGCCCGCTGCGGATTCATCCGAAAGGGGGATGAATCCCGGGGGCGTTGTGCTATCCTGAATTTTATGAACGAGCGTTCGCTGCAGGACATCCTCGAGTGGGTGGTGTTGGGCCTCTTGATTGCCGTAGCGGTACTGGTGGTGCTGTGGGTGGGGGGCTGGCTCTTTACGTTCCTGGGTGCCCTTCTCAAGGGGTTGGCCGGCCTTATCTGGGCACTGTTGCGCGTGCTGGTTCCGGTACTGATTGTGGCTGCGGTAGTTTATTTTGTGTTGCGCTTCGTACAAAAACCCAAAACTGCCTAGAACCTCCGCGCCGGATTATCCGGCAGGGCGGGCCTGACCCTGCCGGTTTTTGCTTGTGGCGGCCATGCCGTCTTCATAGAAACGAGGGGGTGTGGGGGAGCTATAAAACCCAGCGCCTTTAGTCGTGGGAGTGCCAAGGGGTTTTATACCAGATTCGGTTAGTTCGTCGCCGAACGGTGACGAACTAACCCGACCGAAGGGAGTGCTCTAGGATTCAAAAAGATAGCCTCTTAGCGCTTTTTGTTTGAAGATTATCTTTTTGAATCCGGTATTACATAGCGGGCTCTTTGTTATGAATGTGGCGCCAGGATGGCGCTGGCGGGTAGCCGAGGCAATTGCCACTGGGACATTTGTCCTAATGGTGCACTCCCGGCGCTTCTGGCAAAATGGGTACGGTTACCCCAGGGGGGGTCTTTTTCTTATGTCGAGCCGACGGTTTACCTTCTACGCTTGGGGGGTGGTGGTTTTTACCCTCATGGTCATTTTATGGGGGGACGTGGTGCAGGCCACCGGTTCTGGCGATGGCTGTGGTGCCCACTGGCCTACCTGCAACGGCGAGGTGTTGCCTCTGTTCAGGGGCCTCGAGACCTTCATAGAGTTCTTCCACCGCATCACCAGTGGGCTTTCGATGCTCCTGACTGTTGGACTTTTGGTCTGGTCGCGCCGGATCTTCCCCAAAGGCCACCTTGCCCGACTGGGGGCCGGTCTTTCCATGTTCTTCATGATTACTGAAAGCCTGGTGGGGGCCGGCCTGGTGCTTTTTCGCCTGGTAGGGGAGGATGCCAGCATCGCCAGAGCTATTGTGGCCCCTATTCACCTGATCAACACCCTTTTCCTGATTGGCTCGCTGACCCTTACCGCGTGGTGGTCGAGCCACCCCGAACATCGCCCGGTCTGGAAAGGCCAGGGCCTGGTGGGCTGGGCCTTGGGCCTTGGCCTGGGGGGGATTTTGCTGGTTGCGGCTGCGGGGGCCCTGACCTCGCTGGGCGATGCCTTGTTTCCAGTTCGCAATACGGCTGAAGCAGTGGGCCGGGCCCTGACGCCGGGTGAGCATTTTTTGGTACAGCTTCGCATCTATCACCCCTTTATCGCTGTTTTGGTAAGCGTGTACGTGGTTTTGGTAGCCAACATGGTTGCGTTGCTGCGCCCTAGCCGCTACACCAGGCTGTTCGCCCGCATGGTCGGGGCTTTGTTTATTGTGCAGCTTGGGGTGGGCTATCTTAATGTGCTGCAGGCAGCCCCGCTTTACACGCAGCTTCCTCATCTTTTGCTTTCCGACCTGATTTGGGTTACCTGGTTGTTGCTTCTGGTCTCGGCCCTCAGCCAGGCCTACCGCGCAGGGTCGGTGGTGTCTGAAGTGGCCAGGGCGAGGTAAACTGCTATGGTGGTTCCTGTTGCTAATCCCGAGCGCGCAACCTGGCGCGACTATTTCTGGTTGACCAAGCCTCGCGTCATCAGCTTGCTGCTTTTTACCACCCTTATGGCTATGTTCATCGCAGCAGGCGGATGGCCTGGCCTGGGTTTGTTTGTGGTGGTATTTGTGGGCGGATATATGGCTGCTGGCTCGGCCAACGCCTTCAATATGGTCATCGACCGCGACATTGACGGCCGCATGAAGCGTACCGCGCAGAGGCCAACCGTCACCGACAGGATCAGCACCCGCGATGCAAGCATTTTTGCAACAGCCTTAATGGTTTGTTCCTTTTTGCTGCTGTGGTGGGGCGCCAACCTGACCACCGCCCTCCTGGCCATGGCTGGGTTGGGCTGGTATGTGCTGATCTACACCCTCTACATGAAGCGCCGTTTCTGGAGCAACATTGTGATTGGGGGGGCGGCGGGGGCCTTCCCGCCTTTGGTGGGCTGGGCTGCGGTAACGGGGGAGTTGAGCCTGTTTGCCTGGTACCTCTTCCTGATCATATTTTTCTGGACGCCCGTACACTTTTGGGCTCTGGCCCTGATGATCAAAGACGACTACGCGGCTGTGAGCATTCCCATGCTGCCGGTGGTGCGGGGCGAACGCCAGACCGCCTATCAGGTAGTACTGTATGCCATTCTTACCGTTGTCATTTCACTGATTCCGGTGCTGATGGGCGAGCTGCGCTGGTTTTACCTGATTGCAGCGGTTTTGCTGGGGGGGGTATTGCTGGTGCGCAGCGTGCGGCTTTACCAAACCTTGAACCCCTCCTGGACGCTGTCGCTGTACAAATACTCCATGTTATACCTGGCATTACTTTTTGTTGCCATGGCTATAGACCGAGCGATGTGGATGTAGCTAGAATACCTTATCTGGATAGGGTATTTTACGCCTCGAGTAGCATACCCTAAAATGGCTCCAACTAATGTGCGTTAGAATGCCCCAAGACCAAGGGAGGATGTAGGAATGTTGCAACGAAGTCTAGGTTTGATAGTCCTGCTGATGCTGGGTTTGGTGCTGGCCGCTGAACCGGGCCAGGCTGGGGGGCACACCCTTAACATCCTGGATCGGGATGCCTCGGCCTTTAACCGAGAAGTTGGGGGGTTGTTGGCTTGGGTGATGGGTTTTGCGGCCCTGGTGTTTGTGGTGGTTACGGGCGCGCTGACTTATGTAACCATCAAGTTTCGCCGAACCGGCAAAGAGACCGGGGAGCCCGAGCAAATGCACGGCAACGATCGCCTCGAGGTGGCCTGGACGGTTATCCCCACGGTGATTGTGCTGATCATCTTTGGCCTGACGGCCCAGAGCATGTTCAAGCTGGATCGCCCCACCCCAGGGGCTATGGTGGTGGAAGTGCGCGGCTGGCAGTTCTGGTGGGACTTCCACTACAAAGATTACGGGGTGCGCGACTCCAATCAACTTATTCTGCCTGTTGGCAGGCCGGTGCGCTTCGAAATTACTGGCGGTGATGGCGGCAACTACGATGTGATTCACTCGTTCCGCATTGCCAGCCTGGTGGGTGCGCGGGATGCCATTCCGGGGGTGGTTACCCACATCGAGGTGACCCCAGAGAAAATTGGCAACTACTACGGCCAGTGCGTGGAGCTGTGTGGGGCCTCCCACGCCAATATGCGCTTTAGGGTCAAGGTGGTGCCGCAAGAGGAGTTCGACCGCTGGATCGAAAGCGCCAAGGCCTACCAGGCGTCTGCCCCCAGCGATCCCACCCTGGTGCGAGGAGAGACCCTCTATAAGCAGCAGTGCGCAGCCTGCCATGCCATCAAAGGCGTTTCCCAGGGGCTGCCCAGCAACCCCGACCTGACCTTTTTCGGAAACCGCACCACGGTGGGGGCCGGGATGTGGCCCAATGTGCCGGAGTACCTCGAGCCCTGGATCAAAAACTCTCCTGGCATGAAGCCTGGCGTCAAAATGCCAGCCTTCACCAACCTGTCCGACGAAGATGTGAAGGCCATCGCTGCTTATCTGATGAGCCATAAAGTGGATGGCCTCGATTTTGGCAAGCTGGAAAAGTTCTAACGGGAGGATTGAACAAATTATGGCTGTCGTAACTCCACAAAGCGCTTCCCGTATGGGTTTCTGGGCTTCGGTCTGGGATCTGCTAACCACCAGCGACCACAAAAAAGTCGGGATGATTTATCTGGTCACTTCCTTTGTGGCCTTCGGGCTTTCGGGCCTGATGGCGGTGGCCATTCGCTGGCAGCTCGCTGGCCCCGAGCAGCAGTTCCTGGTAGGGGATGCCTACAACCAGGTGCTTACCCTGCACGGCGCTACCATGCTCTTTTTCTTCATCATTCCGGCGGGCCTGGCAGGGTTTGGCAACTTCATCCTGCCCCTGATGCTGGGTGAGCGGGACGTGGCCCTGCCGCGCATCAACGCCTTTGCGGCCTGGCTTTTCGTGTTTTCGGCGGTGCTCATCTACACCTCACTTTTCTTCGGTGGGGCACCAGACGTGGGCTGGACCTTCTACTACCCCTTCTCGCGCACCACCGGCCTCGGCACCGACTTCTTCATGATGGGCGTCTTGCTGGTGGGTTTGTCGAGCCTGCTGGGTTCGGCCAACTTTGCCGCCACGGTGTATAACCTGCGAACCAAGGGGATGGGCTTGTGGAAGATGCCCATCTTTGTGTGGGGCATTTTTGCCACCTCCATGCTCTCGCTGTTTGCCCTGGCTGGTATTACTGCGGCTAGCCTGACCGTCTTGCTCTCGCGTAAGCTGGGCCTGAGCCTTTTTGATCCTAGCATTGGTGGAGACCCCGTCCTGTACCAGCAGTTCTTCTGGTTCTACTCGCACCCGGCGGTCTACATCATGTTGCTGCCCTACCTGGGCATCGCCGCCGAAATTGCCTCGACCTTCTCGCGTAAGCCAGTGTTTGGCTATCGCTTCATGGTGTTCGCCCTGGTGGGCATCGCGGTGGTGGGCTTTCTGGTCTGGGCGCACCACATGTTCACGGTGGGTGAGAGTCTGTTGTTCCAGCTGGTCTTTGTGTTCTTCACCGTGCTGGTGGCGGTGCCCACCGGGGTGAAGATCTTCAACCTGCTGGGCACCTTGTGGGGTGGCCAGCTCGACTTCAAGACCCCCTTGCTCTTCGTGATGGGCTTCATGTTCAACTTCCTGCTGGGGGGGATTACGGGGGTCATGCTGGCGGTGGTGCCCTTTGACTACCAGGTGCAGGACAGCTACTTCGTGGTGGCCCACTTCCACAACGTCTTGATGGCGGGCTCGGGCTTCCTGGCTTTTGCCGGCCTTTACTACTGGTGGCCCAAGATTACCGGGCGCATGTACCCCGAGTTCTGGGGCAAGGTGCACTTCTGGCTCTTTTTGGTGGGTTACCTGATCACCTTTATGCCCCAGTACGTGCTGGGCTTCCTGGGGATGCCCCGCCGTTACTACACCTACCCCGACGGCACCTACCTGTGGAACGAGCTTAACTTTGCTTCCACGGTTGGGGCTATCATTCTGGCTCTGGGCGGCATTGCCTGGTTGATTGCCATGATCCAGAGCTTCCGCCAGAACGTGAAGGCCCCCGACAACCCCTGGGGTGGGTACACGCTCGAGTGGGCCACTTCCTCGCCCCCGCCGTCGTACAACTTTGCCGTGCAATTCCCCACGGTGTTCAAGTCTGAGCGGCCCCTGTACGACTGGGAAAAAGAGGGTCTGAAGCCGACTCCGGTAGACCCCGCCACCATCCACCTACCGGCTCCTACAATATGGCCCTTCATGACCGCAGTGGGGCTCTTGATTGCTGGTATCGGGATTTCCCTGGCCCCCAACCTGGGCAATGCCCCGGTGGGTGGGGTTGCGGGTTGGGGTGGCTGGCTGGCAGCGGGGTTGGTGCTGTTCTTATACAGCCTCTTCCAGTGGGCTTTGCGTAAAGAGTACGACCACCCGGTGGTGCACCACACGGTTACTGGCAAGTCCAACGCCTGGGTGGGCATGGCCTGGTTCATTGTTTCGGAAATCGCCCTTTTCGGCATCCTGATTGCAGGCTACCTTTACCTGCGCCTTACCGGGGCTGCGGTGCCGCCCGAGGAGCACCGCCCGGCCTTGTGGCTGGCCCTCTTGAACACCTTCTTCCTGGTGGCCAGCTCCTTCACCGTGCATTATGCCCACCACGACCTGCGCAACAACAAGTTCTCGCCCTTTAAGCTGGGTATGCTGATTAGCATCCTGCTGGGGGTGGTGTTCTTCCTCTTCCAGATCTGGGAGTTTGCCATAGCCTCTGGGCACTATGTAGAAGCCCTGAACGCTGCGGGCCAGTCGGAGGCGGCCCAGAAGGCGGCTTTGTGGTTCACGGCCTTCTTCCTGATCGTGGGCCTGCACGGGGCGCACGTGGTTATCGGTGGAACAGGCCTCACCCTGGCCTATGCCCAGGGCCTGGCGGGCAAGATCGACAGCCACGAGCAGGGTACCCTCGAGGGCTCCTCGATGTACTGGCACCTGGTGGACGCGGTCTGGCTCTTTATCGTGACCATCTTCTATATCTGGTAGGTTTGCCTGGGCCTGGGGGCCAGCAGGGTTCTGGCCCCCGGCTTTTTTCCAGCCATTCGCTATAGACAACTTTGGGCCGTTTGCCTATAATCTCTAAGGCTGCTGGGAGTTTTTTGCTCCCAAGGCTCAAAAACTGGACCGCTAGCTCAGTTGGTAGAGCAACCGACTTTTAATCGGTTGGTCACAGGTTCGAGTCCTGTGCGGTCCACCAAAAGACCCCCGGCGAAATCCGGGGGTTCGTCTTTACGAATGGGCGACCCTGTGCTACCCTTATGGACGGTCTAGTTTGTGGGCCCATTCCCACAGACCTAATAAAGGCTCCAGCGGCCCCATCGTCTAGTGGCCTAGGACGCCGCCCTCTCACGGCGGTAACAGGGGTTCGAATCCCCTTGGGGTCACCAAAACGGGCGACTAACTCAGCTGGTAGAGTGCATCCCTTACAAGGATGAAGTCGGGGGTTCGAGTCCCTCGTCGCCCACCAAATTGCAGACGAAAAAACCCTTTATGCTGCTCTTGCATAAAGGGTTTTATCTTGCTGCCAGGGCAAAGTCCTGCCGATTCGTATACCGGGAGGCAGGCCTATGGCTAAATTGTGTTGACCAAATTCACGCTACAGCTTAGGATTTTCCACGGGCTTCAAATCCCAATCTCTTCTGGAGGCTGATATGCGCCGATTTACGCTGTTGGCAATGATCTTACTGTTTCTGGCTGCCTGCACGTCCAGTCCCCAAGCAACCGAGGAAGTGGGCGTCCCAGTTTTGGGGTTGGACAATCCTCGAGCGATTCAGGGGCAGTACATTGTGGTTTACAAGAAGGACGCAGGAGTGCTGCCCGCGCTGCAAAGCCTGAAGGCTGGCTTGAGCATGGGTGTGGTGCAGGGCCAGACGTTGCAGAGCCTGGGGCTCGAGGGGGCTCAGGTGCGCCAGGCCTATACCACTGCCTTACAGGGTGTGGCTGTTCGCCTGTCTGCCGAACAGCTCAGTCGTCTGCGACAGGATGACCGCATTGCCTATATTGAGGCTGACCAGATCATGGAGGCTTGGGCTACCCAAAGCCCGGCCACCTGGGGCCTTGACCGCATTGATCAACGTGACCTTCCGCTGTCGAACAGCTACACCTATAACTACACAGGCACCGGGGTTCGCGCCTACATCATTGACTCCGGTATCCGCCGCACCCATGTTGAGTTTAGTGGGCGTATGGACAACGGATACGACGCGGTGACACCGGGGGGTACTGCGGATGATTGCAACGGCCACGGTACCCATGTGGCGGGCACTGTAGGTGGCAGCACCTATGGCGTTGCCAAGGGTGTAATCTTGCACCCGGTACGGGTACTCGATTGCAACGGCTCGGGTTCCAATTCGGGCGTAATTGCTGGAGTGGATTGGGTTGCCCAGAACCACCGCAAGCCTGCTGTTGCCAACATGAGTCTGGGCGGTGGGGCATCCAGCGCGCTTGACACTGCGGTCAACAATGCCATTGGGGCTGGTGTAACCTTTGTTGTGGCCGCAGGCAACTCCAACGCCAACGCCTGCAACTATTCGCCTGCCCGTGTAGGCAATGCCATTACTGTGGGCTCGAGCACCTCTTCCGATGCCCGCTCCTCCTTCTCCAACTACGGCAGCTGTCTCGACCTATTCGCTCCAGGCTCTTCCATCACCTCGGCCTGGCACACCTCCGATACCGCCACCAACACCATCAACGGTACCTCGATGGCAGCACCGCACGTCGCAGGCGCGGCAGCGCTTTACCTGCAGGCCAACCCCAGCGCTACCCCCAGCGCTGTGGCCAGCGCTATTATCGGTAGTGCTACCTCGGGCCGCCTCTCGAGCGTGGGCAGTGGTTCGCCCAACCTGCTGCTCTATTCTCTGCTTGGCAGCACCCCGCCCCCCCCGTCCTCGGGGGAGACCTACACCGGTACCCTCAGCAGCACCGGCCAGTCCAGCTACCACCCTGGCACCGCTGGCTTTAGCTACGCTGGCGGCACCCTCAGGGGCACCCTTACCGGCCCCTCAAATGCAGACTTCGATCTTTATTTGCAAAGACGCAACAGCTTGGGGAGCTGGACTACGGTAGCCCGTTCGGAGAGCGCTACCTCCAACGAGAGCATCACCTACTCGGCCAGTGCAGGTACTTATCGCTGGTGGGTCTACTCCTACAGCGGTTCGGGTTCTTACACCCTGACCGTACAGAGATAGCAAAGAGATAACAAACTTACTCCCCCTCGAGCGCCGTTCTCGAGGGGGTTTTCACAACCCTGTGCTCCCTGGTCAAGATGCAGCTATGGTCTGAGTGCCTACGTCTGTCCTGGAGGGGATCGTCCCATTGGTGAACAGGTGCAGTAGCGGTCTGTCCCAAAGGGGATTGTTCTATTCTCGTTTTCGTGTAGCAGCAAAAATAGCGAAGACCGCGATACTCAAAACCCCTGCCCACTTTGACGAAACAAGATCGGTAAAGAATCGCTCAAGGTGAAAGTTAAGTTTTGCTGACGCTGGCTTCATGGCAGCGGGCTTTTTCTTTCCTACCCTGGGGCTAGGAGGAAAGCGATGAAGCGACTCGCAACATGCATCGCCGGACTGTTGAGCCTGATGGCCTATGCCACGCCAGTTCTAAGCCCCCAGGGCATTATCGTCAACCCAATACCCACCGACCTCGAGGTGCAGACCTGGGTAGACCGCGACCCTTCGGGGTTGGGTAACTCGACCTACTTCTTTGGCGACAAAATCCAGATTTACACCCGCGTCAACCAGAGCGCTTATGTCTACTTGTTCAACATCAACGCCGATGGCCAGATTGATCTGATCCTGCCCAACGCCTTCAACCCCAACAACTATCTGCGGGCAGGGGAGACCCGGGTATTCCCCGAGAACGGGGCTCGCTACGAGTTCACCATCAGCGGGCCGGCGGGGGTAGATCAGGTGTTGGCGGTGGCCAGCCGGACTCCGCTCTCGCTCGCGCAGATTGCCGACATTCGCAGCGGGCAGATGCGGGTGCAGGGGGCCAGCAACCTGGCCAGGGCGCTCTCGATTGTGGTCACCCCACTGCCTGAGCGCGACTGGGTGAGCGATGTGGTGCGCTACAACGTGCAGCCCCGCCTGTCCAGCAACCCCCAGCCACCGGTGGTAACGCCCAGGCCGCCCATCTTCTTCATCACCCCCATGCCAGGCTACTGGGTGGTATGGGAGGATCGTGAAGACACCGAGTACCGCGTGGCCTACCGGGGGGGCGATGTGGAGCAGATTTTCAGCTACTACCACCGCGACCTTATGTCCAAGGGCTGGGTCAGGGTGAACTTTAAGTCCAAAGGGGGTAAGAAGAACCAGGCCTATGAAGCCGAGTACCGCCGGGGAGGGGACAGGCTCGAGGTGAGCGTGGCCCCTCGAGGGGGCGAGCTGGTGGTCAAGCTGGAATGGGGTAGATAGCACACCCATCCTGTTGAGGCTCCCCGCTGGAGGCGCGGGGGGCTTTATAATTGGGGCAAATGCACTCCTGGCCTGACACACACACCAAGCTCCTGCGTTTTGCCAGGGCCATTGTTGCCGCAGGCAAATAGCAGCATTTTTGTTTTCGTACAGTCGAACCCTGGCTGTACGGGTTTTGTTTTTTTTGGTCCTCACCCCCTGATGCCAAAGGAGTAAACATGAACAACCTCGAGGTTCACCCCGACATTGCCCAGGCCTCAACCCTTCCAGCCCGTTTTTATCAGGATCCCCAGGTGTATGAAGCGGTAAAGGAGAAGGTTTTTGCCCAGAGCTGGCAGTGGGTGGGCGACACCGACGACCTCAAAGCCCCCGGCACGGTTAAGCCTTTTATCCTGCTGGAGGGCTGCCTGGACGAGCCATTGGTGCTTACCCGCGACCACGACGACCAGCTTCACCTTCTGTCCAACGTCTGCACCCACCGGGGCATGCTGGTGGCCGAGACCGGGGGCAGCGCCCGCTACCTGCGCTGCCGCTACCACGGGCGGCGATTTGCGCTGGATGGCTGCTTCCAGGCCATGCCGGAGTTCGAAGAGGTACAGGGCTTTCCCAGCCCCAGGGACGACCTGCCCAAAGTGGCTTTCGAGACCTGGGGCAAGGGCAAGTTTCTTTTAGCCAGCTTGAACCCCAGGGTTTCGCTGCAGGAGGTGCTGCGGCCTGTCCAGGAGCGGGTGGGCTGGATGCCCTTCGAGCAGTTTTACTTCGAGCCCTCCCGCGCCCGCGACTACCTGGTGCGGGCCAACTGGGCGCTTTACTGCGACAACTACCTCGAGGGCTTTCACATCCCCTATATCCACGCCTCACTCAACACTGCCATCGACTACGGCAGTTATACCACCGAGGTGTATGACTGGTGCAACCTGCAGCTCGGCGTAGCTGCGCCGGGTGAGCCATGTTTCGACCTGCCCAAGGACTCTCCCGACTTTGGCCAGCGCATCGCGGCCTACTACTACTGGGTCTTCCCCAACCTGATGCTAAACTTCTACCCCTGGGGCCTCTCGGTCAATGTGGTGCGTCCGCTGGGACCCGAGCTCACCAAGGTCTCGTTTTTGCCCTATGTCTGGGATGCCAGCAAGCTGGATGCCGGTGCGGGCGCAGCCCTCGACCGGGTGGAGCGCGAAGACGAAGTGGTCGTCGAGGCTGTGCAGAAGGGGGTCAGGTCCCGCTTTTACGACCGGGGGCGCTTCAGCGTCAGGCGGGAGCAGGGGGTGCACCATTTCCACCGACTACTGGCGCAGGCCTTGAAGTAGGTGAGGGGTTTGCGGAAAGAACCCCTCATTCTTGCCTGGAGGCGGTTGTCACAATTTTTTCGAAAAAACCAAACTGAAGACCCGGAGGCTATTTTTTATGAACCCCTGTGCCCAAAGATGCCTGTCTTGCTTCTTGATGCCGGATCAGGGCATTGTCCAGCATGGGTCGTTATGCGGTGTCGGGCTGCCCTGTTATGATGGGGCAGACTTGGAGGAGCTATGAAGCGAGTGTTTGCCTTGTTGGTCCTGGTGGTGGGTTTCGCCTTTGCTCAAGCCCCGGCCTACCCCGAGAACACCGTGGGGGTGGGTTTTGGGATTGGACGCGGGTTGATGCTGCAGGGCAGCCTGGGTCTGCCCTTTAGCCCGCTGGGGATAGATACCGGGCTGGACATAGAGGTTATCGTACCCACCAGTTTTGACAATGTAGAGGTCTGGGCGCTCTTGAAAGCCAATCTGCTGCCTGCCCTTACCGTGGGCGACCTCTCGCTGTCGGCGGGTCTGGGCCTGGATTTGAGCTACAACACTGCGGGCAGCATATTTGGCCTGCACCTGGGGCCGGTGGCCAGCCTCGAGATTCCCGGTGGGGCCATATCGGGCTATCTGGGCCTGGGCGTTGAAGGGGGCTTCAACCTGGCTTATGGCCTGGGGGGCCGGCTCTACCTCGACCCGGTGGCCCTCGAGGTCGGCATTTCCGACCGCTACAATTTCAAGGTTGCGTTGCTGTACCTCTGGTAGCGTGTGTAGCTCAGAAGGCTGAGGTAAGCCTTCTGGCACTTAGAGGCTGCCAAGCCTGCTCTTGAACCCGAGCTTCCCGGCAAGCCCCCTGCTTTGGGCTCTAGCACACAGGCAAAAATCCTTTAGCTGCGCCACACTACACCTATGCGCTGGATGCTGGTTCTGGCGGTTCTGCTGGGAATTGCTCACGGGCATGCGGTTTTTGTGCTCACCCCCCAGGGACGCTTGCAGGGAGGCCTCAACCAAAAAGCCCAGGTGGCCTATTTTCTGGGCATTCCATATGCCCAGGCCGGGCGCTGGAAAGCGCCACATCCGGTGTTGCGCCTGCAGGGCGTATTCAAGGCCACGCAGCCAGGGTACGCCTGTCCCCAGCGCGGCGTCTTTACCACCCGGCTGGGTGGCTATATTCCTCCGCAGAGCGAAGACTGCCTGAACCTGGGGGTTTGGATGCCGCTGGCCCCGCCCCCACCGGAGGGCTACCCGGTAATGGTCTGGGTTCACGGGGGCAGCTACACCGGGGGGAGCTGGGCCGAGCCGCTCTACGATGGCACCGCGCTGGCCTCCCAGGGCGTGGTGGTGGTGGGCTTCAACTACCGCCTGGGCTCGCTGGGCTGGCTGGCCTTGCCCGGGCTGCAAAGGGAAGACCCCCGCGGTTCCACAGGCAACTACGGGCTTTTGGATATGCTCGAGGCCCTGCGCTGGGTAGCGCGAAACATTGCTGCCTTTGGTGGTAACCCGGACAACGTAACCCTCTTTGGACACTCGGCGGGGGGGATGGCGGTTTGTACCCTGCTGGCTGTTCCTGAGGCCCGGGAACTCTTCCACAAGGCCATCATCCAGTCGGGAGGTTGCGAATATGTGCGAACCCTGCAACAGGGCTTTGCCTGGGGTGAGCGTTGGGCCACCCAGATGGGCTGCCCTGCGGGGGATCTGGCCTGCTTACGCCAGATTCCCCTCGAGCGGCTCTTTCCTCCCGAAGACCGCAGTATCGGGGCGCTGCTGCAGCGGGTCGAAGCTGGGGAGTTCGCCGAGGAGCCCTGGAAACCTCACCTGGATGGGGTTTGGCTCCACAAAACACCCTTGCAGGCCCTGCGGGAAGGTGTAGCAGCGGGGATTCCCCTCATCGTGGGCGCCGCCACCCAGGAGACCTGGGGCGATCGCCTGTCAGGCCCTTCCGACTGGGCGGGCTTTGCCAGGCTGGTCGAGACCAGACTGCCCGGGCGGGGGGTGCGGGCCCGCCAGCTTTACCAGGCCCGCTATGCTTCCCCTGCCGAAGCCTGGGCCTACTTTCAGACCGACCGTACTCTGCTGTGTCCCACGCTGGCTGCTGGGGCGGCCCAGGCCGAACACGCCCCCACCTACAGCTACCTGGTGGGCTGGGTATCGCCGGTGCTGGAAGTGCTGGGCAGTTTTCATGGAATCGAGCTGCCCCTCCTGTTTGGCACCGAGCTAAGCTGGCCCTCGCTGGTGCTGTTCCTGAGTGCAGAGGCCATGGACACCTCCCGGCCCCTGGCCCGGGCGCTCCAGTCGCAGTGGATCAACTTTGCCCGCACCGGCGAGCCATTTTTGCAGGGCTGGCCCGAAACCAGAAGCGGCTATGCGATGGGTTTTGAGGCCCGGCCCGGCCTGATACCCGACCCCTACCGGGAGCGCTGCGGGTTGTTTCGCTAAACCGGACTGAATAGCATAGAAGGGTGCCGGTTCTCAAGGTTTCCGCTGCCGACCAGTACCTCATAGCTACCGGCGATACGTCGTTGCTCGAGGTTTGGGAGGCCCTTCCCGATGGGCTTTTTCCGCCATTTCCTCCGGTCGAACTACCAGGGGGCCTGGATGGCCTGCTCAAGCGGGGGGGCTTCGCCCAGACCTTTTTTGTGGGGAGCGAGGTGCTGGGGCTTACCTTTCGCTCGCCCAAAGGCCACACCATCCGGGCCGGGGGCCTCACGGTGAAAAACGTGCAGGGCTACGACCTGGTGCGCCCCTTTGTGGGCAGCTTTGGGGCTATGGGCGATGTGCAGGAGGCCACCCTTCGCTTGCGCCCAGGGCGGGCCTGGCTTTTTTTGCGACGCAGAGGTGAGCTGGCCCAGGCCCCTTTCAAGCCGCGCTTTTTGTGGCAGGAGCTGGCCCATACCTATGCCTTTCATTTTGGACACCCGCTCGAGGTCAGGCGCTTTGCGGAAACCTTTGGCGGCGAGGAAGTCCAAGAGCCGCCCGACTACACCGGGTTTTTCCCGAACGGCATGGGGGTAGGGCCGGGCAACCTGATCGACATGCGCTTTAGCTGGGCCGATGGAGGCAACAGGCCCCAGATGCCGGAGGCCTACCGGCGCCTGGCGGATGCGCTTTGAGCGGTACAGTGGAGCGATAACCCACCGATGAAACCCAGATTTACTGTTCCCGACCATTTGAAGCCCTACCAGCGCAGGCTGACCGCGAACGGGGTCAGCCTCCACCTCTACGACTCGGGCGCCGCCCCGGCCCAGGATCCTACCTTTTTGCTCATACATGGTTTGGGCGACGACGCCGATAGCTGGCGCAAGGTGTTTCCCATCCTGATGGGGCGGGGGCGGGTGGTGGCGCTCGACCTGCCGGGGTTTGGCCGCTCGGATCACCCCCGGCGGGCTTATACCCTCAACTTTTTTGCCGATACTGTTGCGGCCCTGCTGGAAGGCCTGAGGGTTTCGCAGGCCACCCTGGTCGGAAACTCCATCGGCGCTGCGGTGGCCCTGCGGCTGACACAACGGCGTGCCGACCTGGTGGAGCGGCTGGTGCTGGTGGATGGCCCACCGCTGCGGAGCAAGCTTAGCAGGGTACAGCTTATGCTTTTGCTTCCGGGCCAGGGCGAAAAGCTGTACAACGGCTTCCGTAGCTCGCAGGAGGCCGCCTTTGAGAGCCTGCGGCCTTATTACCATAACCTTGACGACCTGCCCCCGGAAGACCGGCAGTTTTTGCGGGAGCGGGTCTGGGACAGGGTTTGGAGTGACGACCAGCGGCGGGCCTACTTTTCTACCTTTCGCTGGATGGCCCTCGAGGGTTTACTGGGTCAGCCCAGCCCGACCCGCCTTAGCCAGATAAAGATCCCCACGCTGCTGGTATGGGGTGAGCAGGATGCCGTAATTTCCCTCGAGGCGGCCAGGGTTCTACAGCGCTTTATACCTGGCGCGAAGCTGCATGTGATTCCTGGCTGCGGGCATCTGCCACAGCAGGAAAAACCTTTAGAGCTGGCCCGGCTTATTTTGCAGTAGCAGCTTCCTGCTTGGCCTGACATGATGGGCAGATGCCGTGGTATTCCACCTGAACGTCTTCAAACGCAAAGGTGGGGTACCTGGCCTGAACCTCGCTGAGCAGATCGGGCAGCGGATGCATGATGTCGAAGAACTGGTTGCATTTGCGACAGACCATGTGCAGGTGCCCGTCGAGGTTGGCCTCGTAGCGCAGGGCCTCCCCAGGGCGGGAGAGGGGTACCAGGTAGCCTTCTTCGGTGAGCGTGTCCAGGGTACGGTAGACGGTGCCCAGGCTAATGCTGGGTACTTTCTTGCGTACTTCTGCGTACACCCAAGCAGCATCGGGGTGGTGATTTTTGGCGCTGCGAACCACCTCGAGCACAGCCTTACGCTGCTTGGTTAGGCGCTTCATTCCCATGGTTATCCTTCAAACATAGCCTGTCGGAACAAACAACTAATCCCGACCGGTTACCTCGAGTTTACCGCAAAAGCGCAGCCCGAAAGTGTGTTGGTGGGCAAAACACCCTAAGACTAGCGGGTCGGTACCGCGCCCAGCAGCTCCCGCCCGCCTTCGGCCAGCAAATCCTGGGCCAGATCGTGGCCCAGCTCGGCGGCTTCTTCGGCGTCGCCTTCGATCTCGGCCCGGATGAGCTCGCGGCCATCGGGCCTGGCCACCACGCCCTGCAAGAGCAAGGTGTCGTCGCTTTCCAGGGTGGCCAGCGCGGCAGCGGCGCATTCATCACCTGCCCCCAAGGCCCGCAAGAAGGCCCGCTCGGCTGTAACCCGCACAAAGGAGGCCCGGTGGTTGAGGCTGTAGGCCAGTTCCTCGGCCCAGTCGTCGCCCTGACGCACCTCGAGGCCCAGGGCACCCTGGCCGGGCGCGGGCAGCACGATCTCAGGGTCTATTAGCTGGTCGATGCGGTTTCTCAAGTCCAGCCGCATCAGGCTGGCCGCACCGATAATGACCGCATCGTACTCGCCTGTTCCAAGCGCACTCAGGCGGTCGTCTACGTCGCCCTCGAGGTCGCGCAGGTTCAGGTCAGGGCGGTAGGCCAGTAGCTGGGCTTTACGGCGCAGGCTATTGACCCCTACCACGGCCCCTTTGCCCAGATCCTCCAGCCGCTTGGCCGTGCGTCCTACCAGGGCCTCACGGGGTTCAACGCGTTTTGGAACTGCAACCAGATTGATTCCAGGCACCCCCTGGGTGGGTAGGTGCTTGAGCGAATACACGGCAATATCTACTTCCCGTGTGGTCAGCGCCTGCCGCAAAGCTTCTGCCGCGCTGCTTTCAGAGGTGTTTTTGGACTGCACGGTGCGTATTTTGAACTCGGTTTCGGGCCAGTTTTCCTTCAGGCGCTCCACCACCCAGCGGGTCTGGGCTTGCGCCAGCAAGCTGGCCCTGGCCCCAATTACAATGACGCGCATAACGCCCAATATATTAGCCGGAAATCGCCCAATGTGAAACGCAGGTTAACGCACTCCTCGCAGACGTGGCCTACCATCGGCTGTGCAGAACACAGCAATTCAAGTTGTGGGCGGCTCATATGAACCCCGCCTAAATCGTTCCATGAGGGACAGGCTGGAGCACCATCGTTTTTCAGGCTGCTGCCCGCGCTTCAGGCGGGGGCTCCAGAAAAGAACAAATCAATGGCCAGCCTGTTTGCGGTAGGGAAGAGGGATGAGATCGGGCTCGAGTTCAAAGTCTTCGTTTACCTGCCTGGCTTTTCCCTGGCGCACCAGCAGGTGCAGGGTCTGGCTCACGTACTGCTGCACCCGCCGCAACGGCAGGGTATCGGGGGTGAGTTCGGGCCGGTGGAGCCTTAAGAAAGCCCGGTGAAACGCGGGTAGCTCCGGTAGGGGTATCCGGGCCTCGAGCTCTGACCACCGCAGACGCTGGTTCATCGGGGCCTTATTTTGCCTTACCAAAGACAAAGACCAG
The DNA here is from genome assembly GCF_000620065.1 of Meiothermus cerbereus DSM 11376. Lineage (NCBI taxonomy): Bacteria > Thermotogati > Deinococcota > Deinococci > Thermales > Thermaceae > Meiothermus > Meiothermus cerbereus. Next base: position 67,342 of record NZ_JHVI01000008.1, read on the forward strand.
CTCGTCGCCCTTGCGCACCACGAACAGGATAGCCGCCCTGCCCGCGCTGTCGGTGAGGTCGTAGCGGGTGCGCACCTCGCCTGCAACCTGGGTTTCCTGCTGATTCCCCACAAAGTAACCCGAGGCCGCGAAGCCGGTCAGAATCTGCTGGACAAAACCGGCTTGCAGCCGTGCGGCCAGGCCTTTGGCGGCGTAGACTTCCAGATTGAACCGGCTGGCATCAGGGATCCGGGCCACAATGGATTCGCTACCGCGCCCGGCCCTGAACGAACCCGATGGAAAGCGGACGCTAGCGTCCAGGCTGGAGACAATAGCGGCTACGGTGGTTACCTCGACGAGGGCCTGGGCCAGGGCTGGCGCACCCCACAAAACCAGCAGGCTAAGGAAGAGGGTCTTCATACGACGAAATTAGCGGTTGGCGGGCGGGTTGGCGGGTTATTTGAGTCAGGACTGGGGTACAGGTGTGCCTTTAGGGGGCAGGAAGGGTAGTCCCAGACGACCCCAGCGTTCGTTTACTCGACGCACAATTTCGGGCGACATCACAATTTTGGGCGGCCAGCGGCGGCTAAAGCCTTCCTCGGCCAGCTTGCGGGTGCCGTCCAGCACCAGCACCGGGCCTTCCACGCCCGGCAGCACCCAGGCGTCGCGTTCGGGGTCGATGTTGTTGAGCACCGCCCACATGACCTCGTCGAACTCGAGGGCGGTGTCGCTATCGGTCAGGAGCAGCAAGCGGATACCGGTACTCTGGGGGGCTGCCAGGAGCGCCTGGGCCACCTCCCGTGCTTGGTGGGGACGGGTTTTCTCCAAAGTGGCCATCCAGATGCCGGGCAGTTGCTTCTGCTGTACCCCCGGAATGACCGGCAGGCTGGGGTGGGCCCTGAGGGTAAAGGGCAGGGGGCCGCCTTCTTCGTCTAGCTTGGTGGTGCCATCGATGATCAGCTTCCCGCCGTAGCCCATGGCGCGGGAGGAGTGATCGAGCACATCGATGGGGCCGCGCGAGACCAGGGTGTCGCGCCCCGGCACGGCCCTGAGTAAAGCGGCCTGCAGGGCCTGGGGGCCTTTGAGCGGGGCCCCGGCGTCCAGCACCACGATCACCTTGGCGAACATCATCTGGCCCAGACCAAACAGGCCGTTGGCCACCTTGTAACCCTGGCCGGGATAGCGCTTCTCGATGCTCACGTTGACCCAGTTGTGGGCTACCCCGGCGGGCGGCATGTGGTAGTCGCAGATCTCAGGCAGGATAAGCTGGGCTGCGGGTAGAAAAAGCCGTTCGGAGGCCTCGATCAGGTAGGCGTCCTCCATTGGGGGCCGGCCCACGATGGTGGCGGGGTAGATGGCGTTTTTACGGTGGGTAATGGCGGTAAGGTGGAAGCGGGGGTAGAGGTCTTCTAAGGTATAGAAGCCGGTATGGTCGCCAAAGGGCCCCTCCACCACCAGGTCTTCGGCGGGGTCTATGTAGCCTTCCAGGATGAACTCGGCCTCGGCAGGAACCGGCAGATCCACGGTTATACCGCGGGCCAGCTCGACCGGCTGCCCCCGCAGAAAGCCGGCCAGGTTGAACTCGTTCACGCCCGGGATGGGGGGTACGGGGGCGGTGGCGGCGTAGGTCAGAATGGGGTCGCCGCCCAGGGCCACCGCCACCTCCAGCCGCTTCCCCAGCTTTTTGGCCTTGTCGTAGTGTCGCCGCCCGACCTTGTGCAGTTGCCAGTGCATGGCGGTGGACTGCTTATCCAGTACCTGTATCCGGTACATGCCAAGGTTGAGCTCCCCGTTTTCTGGGTCTTTAGATATCACCAGCGGCAGCGTGATGTAGGGGCCACCGTCCAGGGGCCAGCACTTGAGGATGGGTAGCCGGGAGAGGTCTACCTGGTCGCCTCGCCAGACCACCTCCTGTACCGGCCCGCCGCGCACTTTTTTGGGGAAGAAGCCCTTAAGCTCCCGAAGCTTGGGCAGCATAGCGAAAGCCGCCTTGAGGCCGCCCTTACCGGGGTTGAGGTTCATCAGGTTGGCCACCCTTGCAGCTAGGTCGTCCAGGCTTTTTACACCCATAGCCCGCGCGGTGCGCTCGGCAGTGCCAAACCCCCCGATGAAGACCGGGAAGTCGCGGCCCTCCACGTTTTCGAAGAGCAAGGCCGGGCCGCCCGACTTGACCATGCGGTCGGCTATTTCGGTGATTTCTAGCTCGCAGGAGACCGGCTCTTTGATACGAATGAGCTCCTGGCGGCGCTCGAGGTCGGCGATGAAGGCCTGAAGGTTCTTATACATCTGCTTTAGATTACGTCCTGAAGCGGCCGCTGACTGTAGGTTCGCCCAGGGGTCGGGCCTGGCCCTTTAGGTTTTTGGGCCTGGGTTTGATGGGGACGGCCACCGCACGCAGCTCGGCCTCGAAGACGAAGGGCTGTTCGTAGAAGAGCAGGCCCTGGGCGGTGCGCACGTAGGGCGCCAGCGCCTCGCCGTAGCCCAGGCGTGAGGCCAGCTCGAGGCCGCTGTACCGCAGGGTAAGGGTCTGGCCGGGGCCAAGGGGGCCGGGGTGGGCCAGCACCAGGGCCTTGCGATCGCGCAGGCGCAGAAACCCCACCTCGAGCAGGTGCAGGGGGCGGGTGTCCTGGCACTGCAAGAAGAGCTCGAGGGTGGTGCGGGCCACCAGCGGGAGGGGCCGAACCAGCAGGGGGCGTTGCAGGCGGGTGGGGTGCAGGTACAGCCAGAAGCGATGGATCCGAATGGCCTGTTGGGGCAGCGGCTTGGGCAGCGCCAGGCCCCGGCGCAGCGCCCGCAGCTTTCCGATGAGCCAGCCCAGCATAGATAAAAGCCAGTATAGCCCGAGCCCAAAAGCGATGTCTTAATCCAGGCGAAGGTGCTCGAGGCGAAACTGCTGGGGCGTACCATATACCAAGACCGCCTCGAGCCGCACCGGCAGATCATCCCGCCCCAGCAAATAGAGAACCGACTGGTAGATGCGCCGGTACTTGGTGGGCGTGAGGGCCTCGAGGGGTGTGCCGAAGGTGGCTCCCCGCCGTTGCTTGACCTCAACGGCCACATAAACCGGCCCATCCCGCATCCAGAGGTCTATTTCGCCAAAGGGCGTGCGCTTATTCTGCCCTAGCAGAACATACCCTTTGGCCTGCAGGTACGTGCAGGCCCGTGCTTCAGCCCAAGCACCCTTCACAGCGGGGTTTCCAGTACCTGCTCTCCGTTGACCACTACCCGCAGCACCGCACTGCCGCGCACCACAATCTCCTGGCTAAAGCTCCAGGGTTGCTGTACCGGCCCTTCAAACACGGTATTGACCAAAACCTCGTCCTGTACGGTGATGACTACCACGGCACTCGGTATATTTTCCGGCAGGGTATAGCTCACGTTGACCCTGCGTTCTTGCGGCCCTGTGGGTGCAGGGGAGGGGGTGGGCGGGTTGGCATTGGGGTTGGTGGGTTCGGGGATGGGGGTGGGTTCAGGTGGCCGCGGCGGTTCCAGCCGGGGCGGTGCGAAGGGGGAGGCCTTGGGGACGGAGGCCATGGGCTGGGCCGCCACCAGGACGCGCACGACTGTTTCGCGGGGCAAGACCACGCCCGGGCCGGGTTCCTGGCCGATCACCAGCCCATCGGGTGCGCCCGAGGCTACCTGCACAGTCTGGGCCTGGAGTTCGGCTACGGTCAGGATGTAGCGGGCTTCCTCTTCGGTGAGGCCGGTGAGGTCGGGCACCAGGGTCTCGCGCGCTGGGGGCCGGGCTCCGCTAGAGACCAGCAGGCGCACCCCCTGGCCAGGGGGGAGGGGCTGGCCTTCGCGGGGAATGCTGGACAGAACGGTGTCGGCGGTATCGCCCGAGGCGATGCGGGTGATGCCAGCAAGGCGATAGCCCGCAGCCTCGAGGGCCTGGCGGGCATCCTCGAGCGAGCGACCGCTCACGGTGGGCACGCTGCCAAAACGGGGTTTGTTGACGACCAGCTCGAGCCGACGCCCGGGTTTGACGCGGGTGCCGGGGTCGGGGGTCTGTTCCAGAATCTGATCCTTGGGCAACGAGACATCGCTGCCCTCGACAAACTCCACCTTGAGGCCATAGGCCCGCACCGCCTCGAGGGCCTGCCGGGGGGTCTTGCCCACCAGGTCAGGCAGGACGTACTCCGGCGGGTTCAGATAGCTGTTCGCGGCCTGCCAGAGGGCCATGCTTCCTAACGCCAGCATGAGCAGGCCTGGAAGCCAGCCGGGCCAGTTTGCACGGTGGACGGGCTTTGGAAGGCGGGATCTGGTTTCGCCGATGCGGGGGGGTGGGCTGGGTTTGCGGGGCATCTCGACCTTGGCTGGGGGTGGTTCAGTGGGAAGGGTGGGAAGACTGGGGCTCAGGTCGGTGCGGCTTGATCCTTTGGGAGATGAGCTGACCTGGGGGCGCAACTTCCCAACCAGGGGCCGCCCACCGACTTCGCTGACCTCGAGGTCGCTTTCCTGGTAGCCAAAAGGCTCGAGTACTTCCAGCAGAGGCTTGAGCCGCCGGGCCTTGAGCGCTGCTTTGGCCTGTTCGGGCCAGAACACATAGTAGCGCCCAGGGTTGGCCGAGACCAGCACCCCCGGGGGCAAAAAACCCTGGGCCTCGAGCCGGCGAATGGCGTTTTTGTAGCGGTGAAAGGCGGTGCGGGCCTCAGGCGTATGCACTTCGAACCAGTACAACTGCCCCTTGATTCCCTCCGGTGTTTGCACCCAGTACGGGCGCAAAAAACCCTGAGCGGGCTCTTCGCTCAGAATAGTGAACTTATCGTCCAGTAGCGACACCACAAGCGATTATACAGACCACCTCGAGGGCTTTATGAGCGGCTGACTTTTTGTGTGCTGCGCGAGGGGAGATCGCCCGCTTTTTTGCTGCGGACAGAGGCGCGGCCAGGGGATGCGATGCCAGAGCGGCTTTTGTTGTGCTGTACGCATCAAGCATAAAATAGCTTGCAAAAATGCTTTTCTATACGCCCAGGCTCAGGCGTCACACTCGTGCTGGGCGCTTGGCGGTATCATTTGCAATTTAACACGCCATTGTTATCATAAAAACCGAACATGACTTCTCATTTTAGTCGGGTAGCTTTTACCTACGACCGGACGCGGTATCATCCGCCGGAGGTTTCCGGGCGTATCGCGACCGCCATCACCGCACCCGTCGAGAAGCTGTTCCGCGACCCCTTGTTTTTGGAAATCGGTGCTGGAACAGGGCGAATTTCGGTGCCGATTATCGCTCGAGGGTATCGCTACATTGCCCTGGACGACAACCCGGCTATGCTCGAGGTTCTGCGGCAAAAAGTGGCCGGGGTGGCCCGCAAGGCCCGCCTGGTCGAGGCCGATGCCCGCGAGCTGCCCTTTGAACGCGATAGCCTGCATGCCGTAATTGCCGTACACTTCTGGCACCTGCTGGACAACTGGCAGCAGGCGCTGCAAGAAAGCCTGCGGGTACTGCGCCCAGGCGGTTTTTTATTTGAGGGCTGGGATCAGTCCAACGATGAAAGCGAGGACTGGCGCATCCAGCAAAAGTGGAAGGAAATTCTGGCTGGTATGGGCTATCAGCTGGCGCGGGGCCGCCACCAGGCCCGCCTGGCCGAGGTGGAAAAAGAGCTGATCCGGCGCGGCCTCGAGCCTAAATCCCGGACGATAGCCGACTGGGTCGAGCTACGCAGTCCTCGGACGAGTCTCGAAATGCTTATGGAGCGCATATATTCTTTTACCTGGGAGGTTCCAGAGGAGGTTTTCAGACCCTCGGTGGCCGAGCTGGCCCAGTGGGTGGCCGCGACCTACCCCGACCCGGACGTGGAATACCCGATCCACTGGAAGTTTGTGTTGCGCACCAGCCGGGTTTAACCTGCCGCAAACACATGGTGTTTGTATCAAGTGTGCTGCGCTATTGGCGTTTTTGCCCCTACTGGAAGCACTGGTTGTATCCACCTGTAGATCCAGAAGGTTTTGCATCCGGGAAGCAACTCTGTGCTGAACACAGCAATTCAAGTTGTGGGTGGTTCGGAAATTACGAAGAGCGCTATAGCTGCTGCGTCCCGAACAGCGGTAGAAACTTTTTCCCAGTTGGGATTGTACCGTTCGCACCTAAGGCTGCTCTAACCTGGTAAAGCCAAACTGCTCGATGCGCCGCTTAATCTCTGCGTCCATGGGTGGGCGGGCCCCAAACCGCCCAATCACCCAACCCGCTACCTGCACGGCTAATTGACCGGCTGCCTGGGCGTCTTTGGAGCGTAGGTAATGCCCCAGGAAGGCCCCTCCAAACGAATCGCCTGCACCAGTAGCATCTACTGGCTGGTCGCGGGTGGCCTGAAGTTCGATCAGGCTGCCCCGGTCGAGAATTAGGGCGCCATCGGCAGCCAGTTTGAGCAAAATCATGGCTTCGGGATAGAGCTTTTGCAGGATCTCGAGAATCTCCCTGGGGTTCTGAGCCCCGGTAAGGGCCTGGCCTTCATCGAGGTTGGGAAACACAAAGTCCAGGGAAAGCCCTCGAGTCATGCGGCGAAACTCCTCCCGTCCGATTTCCCGAATCATCTGAAACGAGGCCGGGTCGAAGGAGATGGTGATGCCGGCATCGCGTGCTACCTGCACGGCCTTGAGCGCGGCCTGACGAGGGGGGTCGGTAAAGAGCGACCAGGCCGTCACGTGCAGATGCCCGGCCTGCTGAATGACTTCTACCGGCACTTCCTCGGGGTGCAATTCAAAGTCGGCGCCTTGTGAGGTGAGCATCGAGCGTTGCCCTGCGGCGTCTATAAGTACCAGAATTACCCCGGTGGGGGTGCTGCTGTTCCAGATGATGTGGGGCATTACACCCTCTGCAGCCAGCTCCTGCACGGCAAACTCGCCGAAGCGGTCGCGCCCTACTTCCCCGATAAATCCAGCCGGATACCCCACCCGGGATGCCCAAACTGCCACATTGGCCGCGCTTCCACCGCCCATCAACAAAACCCTTCCAGTGGTATCGCCGCCGGGCAGCAGCAGGGTATTGGGTTTGGCCAGCACATCCCAGGTGAGGTCGCCAAGAGCAATGAGAGGTTTGAGGTTCGCCATTGGGCCGATTGTACCCTGCTAAACCCTATGCCTTGTGTTGTCACGGGGCTTTTTGCTGCCGCGCTAATGGAATGCTGGGGATCGCGCATCGGGTTTTTTGTTGCCAGCAGCACACACAGGCCAAAAGCCAGGGCGGTTCCCGGTAGGTTGTCGGTTCTGTGTCCCTATGCTAAAATCCGATGCGCCAGCGATGAGCTGGAACAATGGGGGCCGTTAGCTCAGCCCGGTAGAGCACTCGTCTCCAAAACGAGGTGTCGGAGGTTCGAATCCTTCACGGCCCGCCAGAACGTCCAGGACACAAGAGTTTGAAAAATAAAGTTTATCGGCCTGCTGCCCTAGTCTAGACGTCAAACCCTGGAGGGCAGCATGACCATTTCTGAGGCTATCGAATACTTCCTCTCGGACCACCGTAGGCTCGGTTCGCGCCCGGCCACCATCCAGTGGCACCGCACCATCCTTAACCTCCTGCTGAAGGACCACCTCGAGGCCCCGGTTACCGCCTTGAACAAGCCCCTCATGGTCAAGGTGCTGGACCGGGAGGTTTCTACCAACACCAAGGCCAACTACGAGAAGTCCTTGAGGGCTTTCACCCGGGCACTATACCGCGATGGGCTCATTGCCAGGTTCCCCTTCGAAGGCATGAAGCGCCCTCGGGAGGAGTACAAGCCCAAGAAGACCTTGACCCAAGAGGAGATAAACCGGCTCTTCGCTGTGGCCTCGTCTGACCCACGCTACCGGCTTCGTAACCGGGCCATGCTGTTCGTCCTGCTCCAGGCTGGCCTGCGGGCTTCAGAAGTAGCCCGGATGCAGGTTGAGGATGTGGACTGGGAGAACGCCGCCATCATCGTGCGGGGCAAGACCGGGGATGCCTTCGTGCCGATGAGCCGTGACGTGTACCAGGCCATGAGGGCTTACCTGACCAAGGAGCGGAGGGGCCAGAGCCGCTACTTCTTCGTCACCGGCAAGCAGGGGGTCACCGGACGCTCGGTGAGCCGCTGGGTCCAGCGACTTGCGGAGCGGGCCAAACTCACCAGACCTATCGGCCCCCACCTGTTGCGCCATACCTTCGCCACGAGCTACCTGAAGGCCGGGGGTGACGCTTTCCGGTTACAGCGGCTGATGCGCCACAAAACAGCCTCTATGACCCAGCGGTACTTGAATCTGGTGCTGGACGACATCGCAGTAGACCTCAACCGCAAGGTCTCTCGACCGGAGCCGTGACAGGGTGCTGAAACCACGGTGTGAGACCTCATTTTGCTAAGACGGTCCTAGGTGCCCTCCGGGGCACCATTGCCTTTAATGCAGCGAGACCCCATAACGCCGAGAGAGCAGGTGGGGGAATGAAAACAGTCCCCCTGCTGTGTCCTAGCATGTACGCCCGACAGGCCACACGCTGGGTCAGTCTACCGAGGTTTGAGGCTTTGGGGGACCATGAATGTACACGCACGGACCCGCGTGTACGAGGAAGCCATGAAGACTGTCGCCTACATCCGAGTTAGCACCGCCGAACAAGCCGACCAGGGGGTATCCCTCGAGGCCCAAGCTGCTCGACTAAGCGCTTATTGCATCGCCCAAGGCTGGCCCCAGCCCGAAATCGTGGAGGATGCCGGGGTAAGCGCTAAGAGCTTGGACCGTCCAGGTCTGGGGCGAATCCTCGAGGCCATCCGACGTAAGCAGGTAGGCCGCTTGCTGGTGCTCAAGCTGGACCGGCTCACCCGCTCGGTGGCCGACCTCTCGCCCTTGCTCAAGGCCCTGGACCGGGGTAACTGCCAGCTAGTGTCCTTGGGCGAGTCCCTGGATACCTCCACGGCAGCCGGAAGACTGATGCTCAACCTGCTGGTCTCGGTTAGCCAGTGGGAACGGGAGGCCATCGCAGAGCGCACCCGCATAGCCTTGAGGCACAAGCGCAGTACTAAAGCGGTTTACAACCATGACCCGCTGGGCTTCAGGCGGGTCGGGGAGACCCTGCAACGGGTGGAGGAGGAATTCGCCACGGCGGTGCGGGTGCTCGAGCTTTATCGGCAAGGCCACGGGCTCAACGCCATCGCCCGGAGGTTGAACGCTGAGGCCATCCCCACCAAGACCGGAGGACAGTGGTACGCTAGCACGGTCAAGCGGATTGTCGAGCGGCCTGAGCTCTATGGGCTCTAGACTCCGGGTTTGGAGCTTTCAGCAGGGCCTCGTTAATTTGTTGCTGCGCGTACCCGCACCCCCCGATAGAATTAGCGCAATCTATGACGCCTGAGGAGAAAGCCAGGCAAGCGATTGACCGGCAGCTCGAGGCTGCGGGATGGGTTGTCCAGGACATGGAGGAGTTCGACCGCTACGCTGGCTTAGGCGTGGCCGTGCGGGAGTTCCCCCTGCTAAGCGGCGAGGCCGATTACCTGCTGTTCGTGGACGGCAGGGCGGTAGGGGTGCTCGAGGCCAAGCCGCAGGGCACCACCTTGAGCGGAGTGGCCGAGCAGACCAAGAAGTACCTCGAGGGCCTGCCGCCCCATGTGGCGCACCACCACAGCCCCCTGCCCTTCGGCTACGAGAGCACCGGGGTGGAGACCTACTTCCTCGACCGACGCGACCCCGAACCCCGCAGCCGCCGGGTGTTCAGCATCCACCGGCCTGAAACCCTGCTCGAGTGGGTCCGGCAGCCCGACACCCTGCGCTCGCGGCTCCAGCAGATGCCGCCCCTCCCCACCGCCAACCTGCGGGATTGCCAGGTGGAAGCCGTACAGGGCCTCGAGGCTTCCCTCGCCCAGAACCGGCCCCGCGCCCTCATTCAGATGGCGACGGGTTCCGGCAAGACCTTTACCGCCGTCACCGCCTGTTACCGCCTCATCAAGTTCGCGGGGGCCAAGCGCATCCTCTTCCTGGTGGACCGCAAGAACCTGGGCAAGCAGACCTTGGGGGAGTTCCAGCAGTACGTGACCCCCGACGACGGGCGCAAGTTTGGCGAGCTTTACAACGTGCAACTCCTGGGCGGTACGCGCATTGACCCCGTCGCCAAGGTGACCATCGGGACCATCCAGCGGTTGTATTCGATGCTACGGGGCGAGGAGCTCGACGAGGAAGCTGAGGAAGTCTCGCTCAACGAGCTCAACCTCCAGAACCAGCGGCCCAAGGAAGTGGCCTACAACCCCGACATTCCCCCCGAGACCTTCGACTTCATCATCACCGACGAATGCCACCGCAGCATCTACAACCTGTGGCGGCAGGTGCTGGAATACTTCGACGGCTTCCTGATTGGCCTCACCGCCACCCCCTCCAAGCAGACCCTGGGCTTCTTCAACCAGAACCTAGTCACCGAGTATAGTTTTGACCGTGCCGTAGCCGATAACGTCAACGTGGATTACGACGTGTACCGCATCAAGACCCAGGTCACCGAGCAGGGGGCCAGGGTGGAGGCCGGGCAGTACGTGGACAAGCGGGACAAGCTGAGCCGCAGCCGTCGCTGGGAAGCCCTGGACGATGACCTCGAGTACCGCCCCAACGAACTTGACCGCAGCGTGGTGGCGACTGACCAGATACGCACCGTCATCCGCACCTTCAAGGAAAAGCTCTTCACCGAGCTATTCCCCGGACGCATCCACGTGCCCAAGACCCTTATCTTCGCCAAGGACGACTCCCATGCCGAGGACATCGTGGAGATTGTGCGCGAGGAGTTCGGCAAGGGCAACGAGTTTTGCAAGAAAATCACCTACCGCACCACCGAGGACCCTGAGACCCTCATCAAGGAGTTTCGCAACAGCTATAACCCGCGCATCGCGGTGACAGTAGATATGATTTCCACCGGAACCGACATCAAGCCCTTGGAGTGCCTGCTGTTCATGCGGGACGTGAAGAGCCAGGTCTACTTCGAGCAGATGAAGGGCCGGGCCACCCGCACCATTGACCCCTCTGACCTGAGGGCGGTGACCCCCGATGCCCTGGGCAAGACCCACTTCGTGCTGGTGGACGCGGTGGGCGTCACCGAGTCGGACAAGACCGATAGCCGCCCCCTCGAGCGCAGCCCCAGCGTGCCCTTCAAGAAGCTCATCGAGCGGGTCATGGTGGGCGACCGCAGCCCCGACACCCTCTCGAGCCTGGCCTCCCGCCTCAGCCGCCTGGAGCGCAAGCTCGACCCCAAGAGCCGCCAGTCCTTCCAGGAGCAGACCGGCCACACCCTGCCCGACCTCGCCAACCGGCTGCTCGACGCCCTGGACCCGGACAAGGCCGAGGCGCTGGCCAGGGCCACCACCGGACAGACCGAGCCGCCCCCAGAGGCCATCCAGCAGGCCCGAGAAACCCTGACCGAGGCCGCCTGCCGTCCCTTCAACGGCAAGCTCAAAGACGCCCTCGTGAGCCTCCAGCAGCAGGCCGAGCAGGTCATTGACACCGTCACCAAGGACCAGGTGACCTATGCCGGTTACGACTTCGAGAAGGCTACCCGCCTGGTGCAGAGCTGGCGGGAGTTCATCGAGGCCAACAAGGACGAACTCACCGCCCTGCAAATCCTCTACAGTCGCCCCTACGCTCAGCGTAGGCTGACCTTCGAGGCCATCCAGCAACTGGCCCAGGCGGTGGAGCGCCCCCCCTACCACCTGACCCCAGAGAGCCTCTGGAATGCCTACGAGCGCCTCGAGCAGGGCCGGGTGCGCGGGGCAGGCCCCAAGCGCCTGCTGACCGACCTGGTGGCCCTGGTGCGCTTTGCCACGGGGCAGGCCGAGGTGCTGGAGCCTTTCGCCCTCACCGTGGAGGAGCGCTTCAAGGGCTGGCTCGAGCGCCAGCAGGCCAGCGGCAGGCAGTTCACCGAGGAGCAGATGGAGTGGCTGACCATGATTCGAGACCACATCGCCGCATCCGCCGCCATCACCGTGCAGGACTTGGAACTCTCGCCCTTTAGCCAGCGGGGAGGCCAGTACAGGGCGGTTATGCTGTTCCCCAACGTGAAGCAGCTACTGGACGAACTCAACGAGGTGCTGGCCGCATGAGCGAGGTACAAGCTGCTCTATTCGGCACCGAGGCCGAACCGAAGACCCAAGAACTGCCGGAGTTGCCGATGGGATGGGCGTGGGCGAGACTGAACGAAGTCTCACGCATTAACCCTGGGCTCGAAATACCACCGGAGCAGCTTCCTGACGACCTCGAAGTCTCATTCGTCCCGATGAAAGCCATTGAGGAGGAGTCCGGTCGTATTTATACGGGTGATGTGCGTCCTATAAGACAAGTCCGCAAAGGTTACACAGCTTTTGTCGAGGGTGATATCCTCTTCGCCAAAATTACTCCGTGCATGGAGAACGGCAAAATTGCTGTCGCAAGGAACCTCCACAATGGCATCGGCTTTGGAACCACGGAGCTGCACGTAGTCCGCCCAGAGAGCGGCATTGATGCCCAATACCTGTTCTACTTTTTAGTACGCCAGGACTACCGTACACAGGCTGCGCACAGCATGACTGGCACGGCAGGCCAATTACGTGTACCGGCAGACTTCCTTAGGAGCAGCTTTTTACCTCTTCCCCCCCTTAACGAGCAACGCCGCATCGTGGAGAAGCTCGAGGAGCTTCTAAGCGACCTCGATGCCGGGGTTGCCACACTCCGCCAAGCCCTTGCCAAGCTGAAGCGTTACCGCCAAGCGGTGCTGAAGGCGGCGGTGGAGGGCGAGCTTAGCCGGGAGTGGCGCGAGGCGAACAAGGACAGGCTCGAGCCTGCAAGTAAGCTGCTCGAGCGCATCTTGGCTGAACGCCGGGACCGTAGTTCAGGCAGCAAGAAGTATAGGGAGCTCGAGCCCCCGAACACCAGCGAACTCCCGGAGCTGCCGGAAGGATGGGTATGGGCCAGTGTCGAGCAAGTGGGACACGTCCAGCTTGGCCGCCAGCGCTCACCTAAGAATCGCTCAAAAGACTATCCGACACCCTATATTCGCGCCGCTAACATTACAGAGAAGGGGCTTGACCTAAGCGACGTTTTAGATATGGAATTTACCCCGCAAGAATTAGAGGTCTACCGCCTATTACCCGGTGACATTGTTCTTTCGGAGGCGTCAGGAAGTCCAGACCAAGTGGGGAAGCCAGCAATTTGGGGAGGCGAAATTGAAAACTGTTGCTTCCAAAACACAGTTATTCGGCTTAGACCTGCACTTATCAGCAGTCAGTATCTCTTGGCTGTGTTCCGAAGCTACTACGTAACTGGTGTATTCGCACGCATAGCAGGAGGAGTTGGCATAAACCATCTCAGCGCGGGAAAATTCGCCCGCATTGCTATTCCTATTGCGCCCTATGAGGAGCAAGCCTACATCGTAGCTGAAGTAGACCGCCGCCTCTCCGAGGCCGACCGCCTCGAGGCCACCCTCCAAGCCAACCTCAAGCGGGCCGAGCGGTTGCGCCAGGCCATCCTCAAGAAAGCCTTTAGCGGCGAGCTTGTACCACAAGACCCCAATGACGAACCGGCTTCGGTGCTGCTCGAGCGCATCCGGGCCAGCCGTGCTCAGGCTCCCAAGAAGGGCAAACGCAAACAGTAGGAGTCTCTATGTCCGCAGCCGCAAGTGTACTGGTGCAGAAAGTTTGGAACTATGCCCACGTCCTCCGCGACGACGGCGTGAGCTATGGCGATTACCTCGAGCAAATTACCCTGCTGGTGTTCCTCAAGATGGCTCAGGAGCGCCTGGAAATCAACCAGGCATTGGGCGAGGAAGTGCGGCCCATCGTGCCCGAGGAGTATTCCTGGCCCGTGCTGGTGAAGCTGGACGGGGCGGCGCTCGAGAGCTACTACCGCTCGGTGCTGGAGAGCCTGGGGCGGGGCGGCGGGATGCTGGGCACCATCTTCAAGAAGGCCCAGAACAAAATCCAGGACCCGGCCAAGCTCAAGCGGCTCATCAGCCTGATTGACGGCGAGCGCTGGATGGCCCTGGACGTGGACGTGAAAGGCGAGATTTACGAGGGGCTCTTGGAGCGCAACGCCCGCGACATCAAGAGCGGGGCAGGGCAGTACTTCACCCCCAGGCCGCTCATCCGGGCCATGGTCGAGGTCACCCGGCCCAGGCTGGGTTGGAAGATTGCCGACCCCGCCTGTGGCACGGCGGGTTTCCTGGTGGCGGCCTTCGAGTACATCGCGAAACACAACCCCCTGATGAACCGGGAGGAGCGCCGCATCCTGCGCGAGGAGATGTTCTATGGGGCCGACATCGTGGATGGCGTGGTGCGCCTGGCCGCGATGAACATGTACCTCCACGGCATCGGCACCGACGAGAAGGCCCTGGTGGAGGCCAGGGACTCGCTGGCCTCAGAGCCCAGCGAGCGCTATGACCTGGTGCTGACCAACCCTCCCTTCGGCAAGAAGTCGAGCATCCGCGTCATCAACGAGCGGGGCGAGGAGGAGCGTGAAGCCCTTACCTACGAGCGCCAGGACTTCTGGGCCACCACCTCCAACAAGCAACTCAACTTCGTCCAGCACATTCACTCGATGCTCAAGGTGGGCGGCACGGCGGCCATCGTAGTGCCCGACAACGTGCTGTTCGAGGGCGGGGCGGGGGAGACCGTGCGGCGCAAGCTGCTCCAGACCTGTGACGTGCATACGCTGTTGCGATTGCCCACGGGCATCTTCTACGCCCAGGGGGTCAAGGCCAACGTGCTCTTCCTGGAGAAGAAACCCGGCAGCGAGAAGCCCTGGACCAAGCAACTCTGGGTTTACGACCTGCGTACCAACCAGCACTTCACGCTCAAGGAGAACCCCCTCGAGTACCACCACCTTCTGGACTTCATCGCCTGCTACAAGCCCGGTGAAATCCACAAGCGCGAGCCCACCGAGCGCTTCCGCTGCTTCAGCTACGAGGAGCTCATGCAGCGGGACAAGGTCAATCTCGACATCTTCTGGCTCAAGGACGAGAGCTTGGAGGAATCGGAGAACCTGCCCGCGCCCGAGGTCTTGGCTCAGGAGATAGTGGAGGACTTACAAAGCGCCCTTGAGGCTTTCTCAGGGATTGCCGAGGCGCTCGAGCCGTGAGGGAGGCTGAGGCCCATTCCGTTTGCTTTGGGTGACGAAGGACCAGTACCGCCTTACGAGATGCATTAGTGTGGTTAAAAACCGCAGGTGATATCATAAGAGTAGCCCCAAAACAACTTGGGCAGCTTATAGTCCTCACCGAGGCTGGTGGGGGGAGGAGGTTTATGTATTACACCACGGGACAGGCCGCGAAGCTCTTGGGCGTGCCTCGAGAAACCGTGCAGGCTTGGGTCAAGTCTGGGAAGGTGCCGCATATACGGTGGGGTAATCGGAGGCTTGTGGACCACGAGAGCCTGCAGTTGCTCGAGCGCATCGTACAAGGCAAGCGGCAGGCAGAGAGCATCGCCAACTAAAACAAGAAAGTTCGCACACAAGGGCGGGAGTCAATCAGACCCCGCCCTTCTTCTTTGGCCGTCGGGATGAACCATCAAGCTAGGATGCCCTTCTGAGCCTCTGTAACCCCCCTAGAATCGCTTGCCCCTCTAGGTCAGGAAAGTGAGGCATAGGGGCATGCGGCTTCGCCCGACCGTAGGAGGAAGGTATGCCCATGGAGCGTAAGAGACCGGTCTTGGTGCCCAAGGCATGGAGGTATTCGAGACTGCGCAAGCGAATGCATGCGAGGACCTACCGCAGATGGGTGGGCAGAATGCATCAACTAATCGGAAAGGACCAGGCTGGACATCTGCCGCCGGGTGCCGTCACCATGACGTTCAAGGGGGACACCCGGCTGTTGTATGACCTCAGGGTTCGTGGTGCCTTTGAGAGAAGGCTCAAGGACCTTCTGCCCAACACCCCGCACGTCATCAAGTACGAGATGGATGAGGACGGGATGGGAGCGCATGCTCACGTTACGGCAAAGCCGACTATGGAAGCCTGGAGGCTAGCGAATACTGCTCATCGGCGAGACAGTCTGGTCAAGGCATGGGAAGCTGTAGAGAGCTTTCGGAGGGAAGTGCACAGTGCCAAGTATAGGGACCAGCCTCAATGGTCTGGGTATGTCGAAGAAGAGGATGCTAGCGAATGGGCTGGGTATATGGCTAAGCAGACCTACGACGGTGGGTTACGAGACACCCACGATGTAGGGAGTAGAAGCACTTGGAGGAGACAGGAAGAGCATAGGGACTGGGCTAGACGAACAGGTTGACAGTAACCATGGACGGGTGGAATAGCAAGAATAGAGGAGAAGGGAATAGCGTCAGGGAGAGAGGAGAGAGAGGGTGGAAACGAAGACGGCAACAAGAATGTAGGCCATGGACCGGCGACTACCGGCCATAGGCTAAAGGCTAGAGGCTAACGGCCTGTAGCCTGCACAACGCAAACCCCCTCGCTGCCAGCGAGGGGGTTTGGCTTCTTTATCAGGTACGTTGATGAAAACATACTACAGTAAGTACGACCAGAACAGCAAAGGCTCTGAGGAACTGGCTATGCGAGCGATGGTGCGCGCGCTAATTGCGGGAGGGTGGATTGGCGGTCTTGAGGACCAGGTGACCATCGAGCTCACCGAGGGCGTGGCCCCCTACGACGGCATTATCCGGGGTGGCGGTAAGAAGCTCAAGGTCGAGGTGGTGCGTGCATACGCCAACAGGTATGACCCCGTGACGGGCAGGCTTGTGCCCGAGGAGAACGTGCGCTTTAGCCGAGGCAAGGTGGAGCGCTGCTACAAGCACGGCACGGCTCTGCTGGTCGTCCTGTACGAGTCCGACGCCAAAGGTGCGCGAGCGCTCGAGGTCTACGCTTTCCTGCCCGGTGAGCGAGGCTATGAGGTCCTGAGGGACAAGGAGATTGAACGCACACACCGCCCAGGCTGGGTACATCAGGGAAGCAGTGCTGGAGACCGGCAGTATACCAGCCACAAGCGAAGCTTTATCCACGGAATAGCCGACCGGATAATCCGCGTAGAACAGGGCCAGCTTACCGAGCTTGAAAGCGTAGACAGACAGTCGTATACTGCATCTCGGATTAGGGTACGGGCTGATTCTTGTGTCCAGGACAACAGAATCTGGGGTGTCGGTGAAACTTAAGGGCTCCAAAACGAGGTGTCGGAGGTTCGAATCCTTCACGGCCCGCCAAAAATTTAATGGGTGTTCTCCAGAGGGTCATAACCTCTGGAGCTTTTTATGTGGGGTTCCCTTTGCGTTTGTGGGAAAAACGCGCCCGCAAGGCCTTCAAGCGCTCGCGCACCTTATCTTCCCAGCCCTCTCCGGTAGCCTGGTAGAGCTTTAGGCCCTCCAGTGCTTCGGGCAGGTACTGTTGGGCAAAGCTGCCCTCAGGGTCGTCGTGGTAGTAGGCGTAGCCCTTGCCGTAACCCAGCCGCTCCATGAGCGCAGTGGGGGCGTTGCGTAAGTGCAGGGGGATGGGTGCGTCGGGGTGCTTGCGGGCTGCGTTTTGGGCGTTTTTCCAGGCCACGTAGACGCTGTTGGACTTGGGAGCCAGGGCCAGGTAAACCACCAGTTCGGTCAGGGCCAGCTCGCCTTCGGGGGAACCCAGAAAATCGTAGGCGTCCTTGGCGGCCATCGCCAGGCGCAGGGCGTTGGGGTCGGCCAGGCCCACGTCCTCCAGGGCCATGCGGGCCAGTCGGCGGGCCAGGTACAACGGGTCGGCGCCGCCTTCAACCATGCGGGCCAGGTAGTAGAGGGCCGCGTCCACATGGTTGCCGCGCACCGACTTGTGCAGGGCCGAGATCAGGTCGTAGAAGTATTCGCCGCCCTTGTCGAAGTTGAGCGTGCCGCTGCCCAGAGCTTCGCGGGCCGTGGCCAGGGTAATGCGGCCTTCGCCCAGGCTGGCGGCGAGTTCCAGCGCCGACAGGGCCCGCCGTGCGTCGCCCATGGCGGCCTGGGCAATCAGGTTCAGGGCTTCTGGGTCGGCTCGGGCTTGCAGGCCTTCGGGGTGTTGCAGTGCGCGCTCCAGGAGCCTGCGGGTGGTTTCCTCGTCCAGGGGTTTGAGCAGGTAAACCCGGGCGCGGGAGCGCAGCGCCGGGTTCACCTCGAAGGAAGGGTTCTCGGTGGTGGCCCCAATCAGGGTCAGAAGACCCGACTCGACGTAGGGCAACAGCGCGTCCTGTTGCGACTTGTTGAAGCGGTGTATCTCGTCGAGGAAAAGCACCAGGCTGCCATTTGTCTGGGCTTTGGCCACCACTTCCTTGATGTCCTTGACTCCGGCGTTCACCGCCGAAAGCGCCACTATTTCCTGTCCTGCCCCCTGGGCCATCAGCCGGGCCAGGGTGGTTTTGCCGGTACCGGGCGGCCCCCACAGAATAAAGGAAGAAAGACGACGGGTCTCGGTCATCCGCCGCAAAGGTTTTCCTGGCCCGGTCAGGTGTTCCTGCCCCACCACTTCATCCAGGTTTGTTGGGCGTATCCGTTCGGCCAGAGGCGATATGCTCACAGCGTAATTGTACTAGAGCAGGGGGATAGCTGGTTGTGCTTGTTCAAAATCGATCCCCCAATACAGCGTCGCATTGCAGATGGCCGAACGTTGCGGAGAACACTTATGACACGGATCCCAAAACCGAGCGGGAACCCCTCTACCCCTGGGAGAGGGGCTGGGGCGAGGGAAGAAATGCGGCCTCTAGAGCATTGCCCTTCTCCGATGGTCATTCTTGGTAGGCCACCTGGGGCCATAGCCGTATGCTATGGGCTATGTGGTTATCACTGCTGCCCTGGGGTTTTGTCCTGTTGGGCCTGTTGCCTTTGTGGTTATTCCCCCGGCAAGAGAGCATTTATCCCGGTTTGGTGTTTTTGCTGGCCGCCCTGATTCTAGCTGCGGCTGCCAGCTTGTATGCCCGGGTGCCGCTGGGCCCACAGGTGCGCTTGTTTTGGGTGCTGGGCCTGGGCCTTATGAGCAATGTGCTGGCGGTGGCTGCCAGCCGCGACCTGGCCCAGGTACCCGAGGACGTGGTGGCGGTGGCGGCGGTGGCAAGCCTGATGGGGGGGGTGATGTTTTTGCTGGGGCTGTTTTTTTTGCTCAGGCGTGAGGTGCCGGGGTTGCCTTCTCCTATGCAGATGGGTTTTCGGCATGATGGGGGGGTTCTGCCTTATTCAGCTCTGCAAGTCTTGGCCCCAAGCCTCGAGACCCTCTCGGCGGTGCGACCGGTTACGCTCTTGTTGCTGCACACCCGCAGCGAGCAGCCTGGCACGGAACTGTTGCAGTTTCTGCGCCAGCCGGATATGGTGTTTGAGCTTAAGCCGGGTCAGTTCCTGATTGTGCTACAGGGCAGCAGCCTCGAGGGTGCCCAGGCGGTCTTCCGCCGTATCCGGCAGAACCTGGTGATACGGGCTTATGGCGTGCTACCCCTTCAAGGTAGGAGCCTCCAACAGGCGCTGGTGCAGCTCGAGGGGGAACTCGCACACTACTACCTGACCCAGCACTGATGCTTCAAACCCCATGCGCTGCGCTGGTTTACGCAGGGACACCGCGCGCTAGAAGGCCACCAGGCCCACCCGCTCCTCGAAGGCCCGCTCGAGGCCGCTCTTGCCCAAAACCTCGCCCAGCGCCCTGAAGAACACCTGGTAGTGTTCAATCCGTGCACTTTCGCCCATTAATCCCAGACGCAGCACCTTTCCGGCAGTGGGGCCAATGCCCCCGGCCACCGAGACCCCGCGGGCATAGAGCCCCTTGCGAATTTCGGCTTCGTGCAGGCCCTGGGGCGGGCGCACCACCAGCACCGTGGGCAGGCGGGCACCCTGGGCGGCGTAGGCGCTGAAACCCAGCTCTTCCAGCAGCGACAACACCGTGGCGTACATGGTTTCGGCGCGCTTTTGCCGCTCTTCCAGGCCTTCTTCCAGGGCCAGCTTGAGGGCCTCCTCGAGGGCGTAGTGCAGCAGCACCGGCGAGGTGCAGAAGTAGCCTTCCTGCTCCCAGTACACCGCTACCCGCGACAGGTCGGAGTACCAGCCCCGCACCTGGCCCAAGCACTCACGCCCGCGCTGTGAAAGGGCAAAAGGCGCCAGCCCAGGCGGGGCCGAGAGGCATTTCTGGCTGCCGGTAAAGGCATAGTCTATGCCGAGTTTTTGCATCGAAAGCGGCATCATGCCGGCGGTGGTGACCGCATCCAGCATAAAAAGCGCCCCGTGGGCCTGTACCAGAGCAGCAATCTCTTCGACCGGGTTGAGCACACCGGTGCTGGTCTCGCCGTGTACCAGGGCCACCAGCTTGTAGGGGCGGTGGTTTAGTTCCTCAGCTACAGCCTGGGGGTCAATGGGGTGGCCCGGCTCGGAGCGCAGCACCTTGTAGTCGAACTGATAGGCGTGGGCAATTTCCACCATGCGCTCGCCGAAGGTGCCGCTAACCAGCAGCAAAACCGCGTCCCCTTCGTCGGCCAGGTTGGTCAGGCCGGCTTCCATGCCCAGGCTGCCCGAACCGGGCATGGCAGCCAGCAGCGCACCCTGGCCCGGGTCGAACAAAACGTTAAGATACTCGCGGATGCGGCGGTTGGTGGCCAGCACCTCGGGGTCGAGGTGGCCGCGCATCTCTTTGGCCAGGGCGGTTTGCACCCTGGGGTGAATGGGGGTGGGGCCGGGCGTCAAGAGAACCATGCGTTTCCTCCAAACAAAAAGATTCTCCGCTGGGCAAACCCCTACGGCCTCTTCCGAAGAAGAGCGCCGTTAGAGGGTAGCTCGAGCGGAGAATCGCATCTGGCCTGAATATACAGGGGCATATGCGCTTTGTCAAAGCGCACGGCCCGAAGCCCTATAAAACTGTGGCCCTGGGCAAATCCAGGCGGTTTTTGGGTTTGCTGGTGTCCAAAGCCACAAGAAAAATACCTAAGCTTGGTAGACTAAACTTCGATGAACGATTACTACGCAACCCTGGGTGTCGACCGGAACGCGAGCGCCGATGAGATCAAACGGGCCTATCGCAAACTGGCGCTCCAGTACCACCCCGACAAAAACCCCGGCAACAAGGAAGCCGAGGAGAAGTTTAAGCAAATTAACGAGGCTTACGCGGTGCTTTCCGACCCCGAGAAAAGGGCCAACTACGACCGCTACGGTACTGCTACGCCGGGTGGACTGGGGGGCGCTGGGGGCAACTTTGGCGATATCTTCGATTTGTTCGAGCAGGTATTTGGTTTTCGCACGCCGGGGGGGCCGGGCCGTGCGCCCCGTGGTGAAGACCTCGAGGTCGAGGTCGAGATGGAACTGGTGGACGTGCTGTACGGCGCCGAGAAGCAAATTGAGTACGACCGCCTGGTACCCTGCGAAACCTGCCACGGGCAGGGGGGTAAGCGCCAGACCTGCCGCTCCTGTGGGGGCCGGGGCACGCTCGAGCAGGTTCAGCGCACTTTTTTTGGCAACATGGTGGCCCAGGTTCCCTGTACGGCCTGCCGGGGCCGGGGCTACACCCTATCCGAGACCTGCACGAGCTGCAAAGGTCAGGGCCGGGTGCGGCGTAAAGAGAAGATTCAGGTCAACATGCCAGCCGGCATAGACGAAAACCAGCTCCTGCGGGTTTCGGGCATGGGCAACCTGGGGCCGGGTGGGCCCGGTGACCTGTTCGTCCGCCCGCAGATTCAGCCCCACCCCCACCTCAGGCGCGAAGGCTCCAACCTGATTTACCAACTCAAGCTGGGGCTGGCCCAGGCTGCGCTGGGGGCCAAAGTGCATATACCGGGGCTGGAAGGGGAGCTCGAGCTCAGCGTACCCCCCGGCACCCACGACGGCGAAGTGTTCGAGCTCGAGGGCCAGGGTTTGCCCCACCCGGGCAGCCGCAGCCGGGGCAAGCTGCAGGTGATTACCCAGATTGCCGTGCCCACCCACCTGTCCAAAAAAGCCCGCGAGTTGCTGCGCCAATATGCCCATGAGGTGGGCGAAGAAGTTGCGCCCGAGGGCTTCTGGGACAAGGTGAAGCGGGTGTTTAGGGGGTAGTCCTGGTCACAACCCGATTGAGTTTTCGCGATCTTTGCTCCAGCGCCGAGGATTTTGTGCAATGTAATGGCGGCGGATGTTCAGTTCGTGTTCGTCTCGCAGGATGCGCTCGTAGTAGTTGGGTTGCCAGAAGTGGCCGTCGAACGGAGGCCAGCCCAGTTCCTTCACGCCCGTGATGTAGCGCCGTGTTGTCAGAGATTTGAACCGCCCCACAATGTCTGCCAACCGTAACCCCGTAGGGGCAGGCTCCCGTGCCTGCCCCATTGCTTGCCCCCGTGCCTGCTCCCGTGCTTGCCCCAATGCCTGCCCACCATCCCCCGGCAGCGATAGCGGGTTAACGGGGCAGGGTTGATTTGCCAGCGGGGGTTCGGGGTCAGGGCGGTCACGGGGGTCAGGGCGGTCACGGGGGTCAGGGCGGCCACAGGGGTCAGGGCGGCCACAGGGGTCAGGGCGGCCACAGGGGGCCGCCCTTACGGGGGTTTTTAGCACGATAATTCCGTGTATGTGATTTGGCATCACTACGAAGGCATCCACCTCTACGCCTGGGTAATGCGAGGGAATGGCCTCCCATAGGGCCAAAACCATCTTCCCAGCCGGGCTGAGGTAGACTTTCCCATCCGCCACCTCGCCCAATAAGCAGCGTCTTTGGTGGATGTTGATGGTCACGAAATAGGCCCCGGCCTGCGAATAGTCGTAACCCTTCAGTCGAATAGAACGGCGATGGTGTCTGTCGGGGTCGTAGGGCATTGCTTGGATAATACAAAAACCCTCCCCAGTAGCGGGGAGGGTCTGCACATTCTGTATCCTAGCGCACCTGCGGGAAGCCCAGATCCACCTTGCTGGTGCTGGGATCGGGCCAGCGGCTGGTCACCACCTTGGCCCGGGTGTAGAACTGCACCCCTTCGGGGCCGTACATGTGCAGGTCGCCAAACAGGCTGGCCTTCCAGCCGCCAAAGCTGTAGTAGGCCACCGGCACCGGGATGGGCACGTTGATGCCCACCATGCCGGCCTCCACGTCGAACTGGAACTGCCGGGCCGCCCCACCGTCGCGGGTGAAGATGGCTGTACCGTTGCCGTAGGGGTGGTCGTTGATGAGCTTGAGGGCCTCGTCGTAGGTTTTGACCCGCACCACGCTGAGCACCGGGCCAAAAATCTCGTCGTCGTAGCATTTCATGCCGGGCTTAACCTGGTCCAGCAGGCTGGCACCTAAGAAAAAGCCTTCGGACTGGGCGACGGGGTCCTGCCGCCCGTCCACCACCACGGTGGCCCCTTCCCTGGGGGCGTTTTCAATATAAGAGGCCACCTTGTCGCGGTGTTCGCGGGTAATCAGGGGGCCCATCTCCACACCTTCCTCGAGGCCTGGCCCCACCTTGATTTTGGGCATCCGCTCCCGGATGGCGGCAATTAGCGCGTCGGCGGTTGGGTCGCCTACCGCCACCACCACCGAGATGGCCATGCAGCGCTCGCCCGCCGAGCCGTAGGCCGCACTCACCGCGGCGTCGGCGGCCATGCCGATATCGGCGTCGGGCAGCACCACCATATGGTTCTTGGCCCCGCCCAGGGCCTGCACCCGCTTGCCGTTTTTGGTTCCGGTCTGGTAGATGTATTTGGCCACCGGGGTAGAGCCCACAAAACTAACGGCCTTGATATCGGGGTGCTCCAGAATGCGGTCCACCGCCGCCTTGTCACCCTGCACCACGTTGAACACCCCATCGGGTAGACCGGCTTGCTGCAAGAGTTCGGCCAGGTAAAGGCTTACGGAGGGGTCTTTTTCCGAGGGTTTCAGAATGAAAGTGTTGCCACAAGCGATGGCATTGGCAAACATCCACATGGGCACCATGGCGGGAAAGTTGAAGGGCGTGATGCCCGCCACCACCCCCAGCGGCTGGCGAATCTGGTACACGTCCACCCCCCGGCTGGCCTGCTCGGAATAGCCACCTTTCAAGAGGTGAGGGATGCCAGTAGCAAACTCGATATTTTCCAGGCCCCGCGCCACTTCGCCCAGGGCGTCGGGGAGGGTCTTGCCGTGCTCGAGGGTAATCAGCTCGGCAATTTTGCGGCGGTTCTGGTCCACCAGGTCGCGGAACTTGAACATGATCTCGGCCCGGCGGGAGAGGGGGGTCTGCCGCCAGCTCTTGAAGGCCTCCTTGGCTACGGCCACCGCCCCGTCGAGCTCTTCCACCGAGGCGAAGTCTACCGTGGCCTGCTGCTGCCCCGTGGCCGGGTTCCAAACGATGCCCGAGCGCCCAGACTGGCCCTCGACCAACTTGCCGCCAATCCAGTGCGAAACACGCTTGAGGGTGACTTGGGGTTCCTTGACTGCCATGTGCTGCCTCCTTGTGGGCTAGGAATAAAGAGTGGGTTTGGGCCCAGATAGGTTTATGGTAGGAGCCAGGGCCCTGGATAGCAATGGACAGTCTGTCTAATTACTTCGCGTACTCCACCGCCCGGCTCTCCCGCACCACCGTGACCTGTACCTGGCCGGGGTAGTTCATGTCGCGCTCGATGCGCCCGGCAATCTCGCGGGCCAGCAGGGTGGCTTTGGCATCGCTGATGCGGTCGGGCTTGACGATGACCCGTACCTCGCGCCCGGCCTGCACCGCGAAGGCGTTGTCCACACCGGGGAAGGAAAGGGCGATGCGCTCGAGCTGCTCCAGGCGCTGGATGTACTCTTCCAGGCTCTCGCGCCGCGCGCCAGGCCGGGCCGCGCTGATGGCGTCGGCAGCGGCGGCCAGCACCGAGTAGAGGGTCTCGCCGTTTTCGGGGTCGTGGTGGTGGGCGATGGCGTCGATGACCTCTTTGGGTTCGCCAAAGCGCGAGGCCAGGGTGATGCCAATCTCCACGTGGGTGCCCTCGATCTCGCGGTCTACCGACTTGCCCAGGTCGTGCAGCAGCCCGGCCCGGCGGCCCAAAGCAGCGTCCAGGCCCAGCTCGGCGGCCATGATGCCGGTCAGGTGGGCCACCTGTACCGAGTGCTTGAGCACGTTCTGACCATACGAGGAGCGGAAGTGCAGCCGGCCCAGAAGCTGCACCAGCCCCGGCTTGAGGCCCACCACCCCGGCCTCGAGGGCGGCTTCCTCGCCGCGCTCGTAGATGAAGGTTTTCATCTCGTTTTTGGCCTTCTCCACCACCTCCTCGATGCGGCTGGGGTGGATGCGGCCATCGGCCACGAGCTGCTCGAGGGCCATTTTGGCAATCTCGCGGCGCATGGGGTTGAAGCTGGACAAAAGCACCGCTTCGGGGGTGTCGTCAATGATCAAGTCTACCCCGGTGAGGGCCTCGAAGGTGCGGATATTGCGGCCTTCGCGCCCGATGATGCGGCCCTTCATGGCATCGGAGGGGATGGGCACCACCGAGACGGCCAGCGCAGCGGCGGTCTCGGAGGCCTGGCGCTGGGCGGCCTGGGCCAGCAGCTTCTGGGCTTCGCGCTTGACCTCGAGCCGGATGCGCTCGAGGTTGGCCTTAACCCGCAAGGCCTTTTCTTCTTCCAGCTCGGCGTCCAGCCGCGACAAGAGCAGGCGCTGGGCCTCCTCCCGGCTCATCCCGGCTACCTCCTGGAGCCTGAGGTCAATCTGCCGTTCGCGCTGGGCCAGCTCGGCCTGGCGGGCCTCGAGGGCCTTTTCCAGAGCGTCGAGCTTTTCTTCCTGCTCGTCAAGTTTGGCGGCTCGGGCATCGAGCTGTTCGCCCCGCCTTGCCAGCCGCTCGGTCTCGCGTTTGAGCTCCTCGCGTTCGGCCCGGCTGGCCTGTAGATCGGCTTGCAGGCGTTCGCGCTCGGCCTGGATGGAGGCGCGCTCGCTCGTCAGGGCCTCACGCTCGGCCTGCAGACTGGCTTGCAGGCGCTCGCGCTCTTCCCGGAGCTGCTGACGCAGGCGTTCTTCACCTTGCTGACGCAGGCGCTCGAGCTCGGCCTGGGTGCTCTGCCGCAGGCTATACACCTCACTCTGGGCGCTTTGCCGTAGGCTCTGGGCCTCGGCACGGGCGGTCTCGAGCAGGGCCTGGGCCTGGGTCTGGGCCTGCTCGAGGGCAGCCTGGGCCTGGCGACGGGCGGCTTCCAGGGTTTTCTGGGCTTCGTGGCGGGCGGCCTCGAGCTCGCTTTTGCTAACGTCGGTCTGGCGGTTGATGCGCTGCAACAGCACCACCACCACCACCGCCAGCACAATCACGATTAGTGTGAGAATCAAGTCCAGGGGATTAAAAACCATCAGTACCTCCAGGGGTTGCAAGGAGGTTCCCACAGTTTCAGGTCTGATTGGCGATTGGCTAAATACGTTTGTTGACTTTCTTAGGCACACCCCTGCGCTGAACGGTTCCTGCTCCCCGCCGGTATACCAGGCTGGGTTGTTTTGTATAACCTGCCCCGCACACCCAGTGCAGCAGAGATAAGAACCGTGACCAGATTTGCCCAAGTCCCACGCCAAACCAGAGGTAGACCATTACCAAGCTCTACACCAAGCTGCCCCTTGACCCGGTGAGATACCACCGGGCATATTCTCAGAACAATGGCTTCCTGGCCCTTCATACTGGGAGAACCCCACCTAGCAAGCAGTTTATGCCTCGGCAACTACCTCAGAAGACGCCTCGTCCTCTGCGGGGGCTGCCAATACCGATAGCTTACCAGCTTGGGCCAAAACTTTCTCGCGTATCTCCTGAACCAGCCGCGGCTCGCCCTTAAGGAACTCGGCGGCTTTCTCCTTGCCCTGGCCCAGCCGGGTTTCGCCATAGGAAAGCCAGGACCCCGATTTATCAATCACCTCAGTGGCGATGGCCACCGTTACCAGGTCGGCCAGCGGGTCAATGCCCTTGCCGAAGTACAGCTCGATCTCGTGCTCGCGGAAGGGCGGGGCCAGTTTGTTCTTGGTTACCTTGACCCGCACCCGGTTGCCCACCGCATCGTTGCCCGACTTGATAGGCTGGCCCTGCTTACGCACATCCAGCCGCACCGAGGCATAAAACTTGAGGGCCCGCCCGCCGGGGGTGGTCTCGGGGTTGCCGTACATAACCCCTACCTTTTCCCGAATTTGGTTGATGAAGATGGCGGCAGTGTTGCTTTTGGAAAGCGCCGCCGTGAGCTTGCGCAGGGCCTGGCTCATCAAGCGGGCCTGGATACCCACAAAGGCGTCGCCCATCTGCCCCTCGATCTCGGCCTGGGGTACCAGCGCCGCTACTGAGTCAATCACGATCACGTCGATGGCGCCCGAGCGGGTCAGAAGCTCCACAATTTCCAGGGCCTGCTCGCCGGTGTCGGGCTGGGAGACCAAGAGGTCGTCGATGTTGACCCCCAGGCTTTTGGCATAGGTGGGGTCGAGGGCGTGCTCGGCGTCCACAAAGGCTGCTACCCCTCCCGCCTGCTGGGCCTGGGCGATGATGGAGAGGGCCAGGGTAGTCTTGCCGCCCGACTCCGGCCCATAAATTTCGATAATCCGCCCTTTGGGAATTCCCCCGATGCCCAGGGCCATGTCCAGGCCCAGGCTTCCGGTGGAAATCACGTCCACTTGCTGCCGTGGGGCCTCGCCCAGGCGCATCACGGCCCCTTTGCCGAACTGCTTCTCGATGGATTTCAGGGCCCCTTCCAACGCTTTTTGCTTTTCTTTATCCATATATGCTCCTACTGCTAGATACCGTTCAACCTAACGGAAACTGCTCTAAAACGCGGTATTGCGAACCCGAGCGCTCCAGCTTTGACTCTACCAAGCATACTGCTTTGGCATGGAACCGAATATTCATCAGCAGGGGCCCCACGCGGGGGGCGGGGCCTTTTTTGCGGGCCAGGGTTAGGTGGGGCTTGAAAGGTGCGGCCTTTAGGTCGGGCAGGGCCTGCTGCAAGGCGGCAGCGAGGAGCTCGAGGCCTTCGCCACTGGCCTTGACAAACCAGACCCGGGGGGAGCCGCTGGGTGGGAAGTAGCCGGTGCCGCCCAGCTCCACCTCAAACGCCCTGACTCTGGCCGCGACTTCGCGCCCGATGCGGCGGAACTCCGGCAGGCGCTCGGGTGGCTGCTCGCCCAAAAAAAGCAGGGTGATGTGGAGCTGGTGGGGCGGGCTTGGCTTCCAGCCCCTGTAGCCCCGCAGCTTTTCCTGGGCTTGACTGAGGGCTGCTTGTACCTCGCGTGGGGGGAAGATGGCGTAAAAGAGCCTCACCTGAGCTCACCTACCAGAAAGGCCAGAGCGGCATGGGCTGCGCGCTGGCGCAACATCTCGCGGCTCGCTCCCGGCAAGCGGAAGTGCCTGGACTTCACGCCTTCCGGGCTGGCCAGGCCCACAAACAGGGTACCCACCGGCTGGCCCTCGAGCTCTTGGGGCCCGGCCACGCCGGTGGTCGAGAGGGCATAGCTCGCACCGAGCATATCGCGGGCGGCAGCGGCCATGGCCTCGGCAAAGGCCGACGAAACCACGCCGTGCTGGGCTGCGACCTCCGGGGGAATGGGGAGTTGCGACTTGGCCGCCGGGCTATAAAGCACCAGGCCCCCTAGGTAGTGTTGGGAGGCCCCCGAGACCCCCGTTAATAACGCACTCAAGACCCCCCCGGTCATGGACTCGAGGGTCGCCAGGGTGGCTTTTTGGCGCTCCAGCAGCTTTAAGGCCAGCGCAGGCAGGGTATCGCCGTCCTGTCCCCAGACCGCCTCACCCAGCAGGGGCCGAATCTGCGCGACGAGCGCTTCTACCTGGCCTGGCTCACCCCGCACCACCACCGCCACCCCGTCCATCTTGGCGTAGGTGCCCACCTGGGCTTGCCCATTGCGCCTGAACAAGTCGCCCAGCAGCTCCACAATGCGCGACTCGCCCAGGCCAAAGGTTTTGAAGGTGAGCTGCCGGTAGGGTTTTTGCGGCAGCCCCAGCTTTGGCAGGACTTCGGCCCACATGGGCCGCCACTCGGCGGGTGGGCCGGGCAGGCAGATCAGGTCTTTGTCCTTTTGGTGCACCCACCAGCCGGGTGCAGTGCCCCTGGGGTTGGCAATCCAGCGGGCCGAGGGAATCTTCATGGCCTGTTTGCGGTTGACCTCGGGCATCTTCCAGCCCCTGGCTTCAAACAACTTTTCCAGCCACTCCAGCACCTCTTGGTCGAGCAAAAGCTCCTCGCCCAAAGCAGCGGCGATAGCTTCGCGGGTGATGTCGTCGGGGGTAGGGCCGAGGCCCCCCGAAAGCACCACCAGACGCGCCTTTCCCCAGGCCTGACGCACTTCCTGGGCCAGGGTTTCCAGGTTGTCGGCTACCCGCAGGGTGCGGTGTATCTCCACAGCATAGGGCTGAAGGCTGACGGCAATCTCCGAGGTGTTGGTGTCTACGGTTTCGCCGTACAGCAGTTCATCCCCCACGCCGATTATTTCTGCTATAGACATAATAACTCCTATACATTACAACATTTTTTGAAAAAGGTCAAAGGCCTGCCCTTCCATCATACGAGCCGGTAGCGGGGCAGGGAAATCTTTTTAGCGCATGGGTAAGCCTGAAACTGTAGCCGACCAGCCCTCAATTTGCACCTGATCCCCCGGAGCCAGCTCTTTGCGCAGCAACGCCAGCGCGATGGCCCCGTGGGTAGGCGATTCGACCGAGGTACCGACCCGACCGACGGGCCGGCCCTCACGGAAGACCTCGGCCCCACTGGGGATTTCTTTCTGGCCCAGCAAGCCCATTAGCTGGTAGCGGGTGTTGCCCCGGGCCTCGAGCCGGGCCATAATCTCCTGCCCCAGGTAGCAGCCTTTCTTATAGCTGACCCGGCCCGCCAGGCCCACCTCCTGCGGCAGCTCGCCCAGGGCTTCCGGCAGATCGGCTACCCCGCGTTCGACCCGCCAGATGTGCCAGGCCTCGCGGCCCACCGGGGTGGCTCCAGCCTCCAGCAGCCGCTGGGCTAGCCGGGAGGCCTCGTAGGTGGGCACTAAAAGCCACAGGCCAAACTCGTCGCGGGCCAGTGCCAGCTCTGGGTCTTTGCGCAGGCTCCAGCGTGGGGGGAGGGAAACAAGCTTTTGGGCTATGGCTTCGGCTTCTGGGCCTTGCAGACGCAGCAGCGACCAGGGCAGCTCTTCAATCTCTACCTGATCGAAGACGATGTATTTGCGGAAGCGGTTGGCCAGGGCTTGGGCGGTGGGCGAGCTAATCCAGAAGGATTCGCCTAAGTGCAGCACCAGGCCCAGGTGTTCAATCTGGCCCTTGGCGTTGAGGAAGAGGGTCTCGAGCCAGCCATCCCGCAGCATCGAGCGGATGTCGGAGGTGCACTGGTTGTGTAGAAAGCTGGTGCGGTCGGGGCCTTTGAGTTCCAGCAGACCGTACTCGCAGAAGTCCAGCAGCGCCGCACCGTGCTGGAGGGCCTCGAGCTCCGCTTCCACCTCGCCGTAGTTCCACGGGACTCTAAACCCGCCCTGGGTATGCCAGGTAACGTTCAACGACTCGTGTAAGTCTTGCAGCAGCACGCTACCAGTTTAAGGCCAAACCCGCTCAGGCTTCTGGAATGGGATTGGTTTTTAGTTCACCTGCACCCGGTACACAAAGAAGCCCCCCTGTCCCGGCAGCAGCGCGGGCGCACTGCCACCCCCCGGGAGGGGCGCGGTACTCAGGGTGCAGAGCGCAGCCAGGTTCAGGCTGAGGTTGCTCACGGGGCCCAAGTCGGGCCGCACCACCGTGCCATTGGGGCAGACCAACTCCACCTCGCCGCTGCCGCCGTAGGCGTTTTGCACCAGGGTGGTGAAGAAGGGCACCGGGTCGAAGAGGATCACGTTGAAGATGGGCTGGCTGCCGATGTTCTGGTACTCGATGCGATACTCCAATACCTCGCCGGGACGGCCCTGGGCGCTGCTGGCGAAGGGGGTGTTCTTGGTGTGGTTGCGTGCTTGCTTGGTAAGCCGCAGCTCGCCCCCGCGGATGACCGTGGTGGTGTCGGTAAGGCTGCGAGACTCCACCACAGCGGGGTTGCTGGCCCAGGTTAGGCTGAGGGCAAAGGGAGCCAGATCCACCTGCCCCGCACTGACGCCGGCGGGTACGATCACCTGCACTTCAAGGCCACACCCCCGCAGGCTACCATCCGGCTGCCGGGGCCAGGTGGCGTCTACGCTGAAGGAAAGGGGTAGCCCCTGGAAACCCTCGCCTGCGTCATCGAAATCGCCGTCACAGTTTACATCGCGGCGCACCTGGTAGCCGAACTGGGTGGGTGCGAGCGAGAGGGTGACATTGCCCAGGGTGCCCGGCCTGAACTGGTGGGCATAGGTAATCACCCCTGGACTGGTGGCCTGCCCGGACTGGTCAGGGGAGAGCAGGGAGGGCCGCACCACCCCAAAGTTGCGCACATAGGTGGCACCGGCCAGGGTAGCCGCGGAACCCAGACTGACCACCGCGCCGGAGGAGGTGAGGCTGGTAGCATCGGCCCAGGAAGCAACCTGGCTGGCGACGCTGCCGTCGTTACGCCCGGTGGCCGGACGTATGGGGTGGGAAAGGGTCACGCTGCCAAAGCTGGCGGGGATGTAAAGCCGGTAAAAACCGCTGCCGTCGGTGGTGGCGGTGCGGGTGGAAGAGCCATCACCGGCGGTGAGGGATACGCTGCCCACCCCACGCTCGCCGCCATCCTGCAGGGCATTGTTTGCGTTACCCCCGCCTTCCCCATCGTCGTAGAAGACCCGGCCTTCCACCCGGAACCCGTGGAAGAGGCCAAAGTCCTGACTTAGAACGTTTGTGCTGGAGACGGTCACGCTCCGGCTGCCGCCTGCGGGGTTGATAAAGAGCCAACCCGAGGGCGGAGTGGGGGTGGTGTCGGCGGTGGAGGCGTTGTTGTCCAAAACCAGGGTGTAGCTGCCGGGGGCCACCCCGCTGAAGCTGTAGGCCCCACTGCCCGCGCTTACGGTCTGCACGGCCAGTACGGTGGTTCCCTGGACCAGCTTCACGTAGACCGTGGCCCCGTCCGACCAGTCCTCGGCGTCCTTGGCCCCGTTGGGCTGGCGGTCGTGGTAGACCTGGCCGGAAATGGTGTAGCTCACTAAGACCGAGTCGGTGACGGTTCCTTGGGAAGGCGGGTAGGAACGATTCAGAAGGTCTGTGTAGGTCACTGTGGCAGTATTCGTAACCGCAGGGCCAGCACCCACCTGTACCCGGAACCGTATTATCGCGCTCTGCCCAGGGGGAAAGCTTGCCCAAGAGGCCTCTACCCTATTGGCCGTGCTGTTGTAGGTCAGGCTGCTAGGAGCGAGCCCACTTACCAACTGGAGGGAGCCAGAGACAAAGGTGGTGCCAGGAGGAATAGGATCTTGTAGCTGAACGTTGACCCCATAGCCGCTTCCTGTGTTATTCACGGTTAAGGTGTACTCCAGTATGTCCCCTAGCTGTAGGGGCGAGCCATTCACATCCGTAGAAGCTTTGGCTAAGGCCAGCGTCGGAGTAGCGCACCTATACCCTGCATTCTGTCCCGGAGAGTCGTCGGTATAGGAAGCGAAAGAGATATTTTGACCTAAGCTACCAGCACGCGCCCCGTGGGGACCAATGGTAGTAGTACTAGGATGCTCAGGGTGGGTGCCCGCATCCCTCGGATTTTGGTCAACACCACTGGTGTTGTTTCTCGTAGCCCCAGGCAATCCCCCGCTCACATCTACTGTAGCGGGCACGTTCCGCACGACCACACCTCCCCCTCCGCCACCACCAGGTCCATGAGGGACTACGCCAGATGCCGTGCTCCACCAGGCGTTACCGCCCCGCCCCCCCTGGGCATTGATGGTGAGGGAGAGGCTGTCGTGGCTTCCAGCGAAGACCAAGACGCTTCCCCCAGCACCGCCTCCCCCAGCTCCATCGTTAAGCGGGTTGTCGGGAGCTCGAGCCCCGCGGGCGGAAAGCGTTCCCGCGCCGGTTAGCCTTCCTGCTCGAAGGAGGATAATGCCGCCACCTGCTCCACCGCTGGACAAACCGGGGTCTGAGTTGTTGTTGTTGTCCCCTGCGCCACCGCCGCCACCCATCACCAGTCTCGCAATACTGGCTTCAGCGAAGCGGCTTCCTCCGAAGCCCCATTTCTTCTCTGTAAGGTTGCCGTAATCCGGATTTATCCCGGTATACCCTGCTGCCCTCCAGCCCGCGCCTCCCCGACCGCCGGGACCCCCGTTGCCACCACCTCCACCACCTCCGTTATCGGAGGTGCTATTCCAGTAAGTCCCCCCACCTCCGGCGTTGCCTGGTGCCCCCCGCGCAAAGTCCCCGCCCGGGTAACCGGCCCAGGTGGAGCCGAGGTCGGTGACTGTGGTCCCTCCTGAACCTAAATCCCGCTTCTCACTGACAAACCTGGGAGTCCCAGCAATGCCTTCTCCCTTAGTGCCATGCCTGTTGTCTGTAGCCCAAGCGAAGCGCTCCCGGGGGTCATCGGAAGCCCGTGCCCTAGCTCCTCCTCCCCGGAAACCGAGGCCGTCTACGTTTACGCTTTGCCCATTCAGATTCAGCCTCCCCGCCACGTCCAGCACAACTACCCCGCCCGTGAACCCATCCCATGGGGCTGCGGTAACAGTACCCGTCAGCGTGGCATCCAGGTACTGGGGCACGCGGATGACCTGCATGGTGCGGCGGAGGTTCTGGTTTGGCCGGTGGGCGTACGAATATTGTAAAGGAGAGGCTACCACAAGCTGGCTGTCCGTGCTTCCGGGGCCGGCGCGGACAAACTCGTAACGGCCCGCCTGGCACTCCCCAGGCGCGGAGGTGGTATAGCCGCTACCGCCCACGATTTGATCATTATTGCCGCCAGGCCCATCGCCGTAGTTGAGGCTGTCGGAGCTGTCAATGTCGGCACACTGCATCTGGATGATGAGGACCAGGTCTCCTGGGACCAAGCTCGGGGTCAGGTTCCCACGCTTGCCGGTTAGAGGGATGGTAGGAGTTGTGCCCGCCGAGTAGGTGGCGTTCGTGGCGTTAATCCGGTAGTAGGTGTTCACTGTGCCCGAGATGTTGGCGCTCCCGTCTC
Source organism: Meiothermus cerbereus DSM 11376 (assembly GCF_000620065.1). Lineage (NCBI taxonomy): Bacteria > Thermotogati > Deinococcota > Deinococci > Thermales > Thermaceae > Meiothermus > Meiothermus cerbereus. The sequence continues at coordinate 101,116 of NZ_JHVI01000008.1, forward strand.
TGCCAGGAGAGGCACAGGCTCCCTGGGCTGAGGCACTGCCAAAGAGCAGCACAAGGGCTAGAAGGGCAAAAATCATCGGCTACCTCCGAAGATGTCCAGGCGCAGGTAGAGGCCGGGGGCGGTGTCGGGGGTGAGGCCCACGAAGCCGCCGAAGGTGTAGCCCAGGTTGAACCACAGCCCTTCCACCACCCGCAGACTGGCTTCCAGCGAGAAGGCCGTGGCGCTGCTGTTGGTGCCGGGTTGGAGCTGGTGGTAGGCGGCGGCCCCCAGGCCCAGCCAGTCGGTGAAGTAGTAGTTGGCGCCCAGGCCTAGCTGGTAGGTGTGGCCGGCGGGGTCGCTTAGCTTGAGGCGGTAGGCCAGGCTGGGGCGAAGCTGGAAGGCGAGGCCCGGGTGGTAGCTGGTGGCCAGGGCGCCCTCGAGGGTGGCCTCAGGCCCGCTCTGCAGACGGTGGTAGGTCAGGAGCGATACCTCGCGCCCGCGCAGGGCGTAGGCCAGGGTAAAGCGGCCCTCGAGGGTGGGGGCCACCTGGTAGTTGGCGTCCAGCGAGAGGGTTTGCTGCTCGTCGAGCTGCCCGGTAGCCCCGGCCCGCAGCACCAGCTTGGGCTGGCTGCCCAGGGCGGTCTCGGCCCCCAGGGTGGCGCTGAAGGCTTCGGTCTGGTAGCGCAGGGCCAGCCCAAAGGCGGCCTGGCTGCTGCCGGTGGCGAAGCTCTGCTCTAAGCCGGCGCTGGCGTTCAGGCTCCAGCGCTCGTCGAGGGGCAGGGGGGCCTCGAGGCCAAAGCGGGCCCGGTTGCCCTCGCCCGCTGCGCCCGGCAGTTGATAGGAAAGGGCCAGGTTGGCCCCGCCCAGCTTTTGCTTCAGCCCCAGGCTGCCCGAGAAGCCTAGACCCCAGGTCTGGACCAGGTCGGCCTCGGCGGAGAGGTTGGCGTCGAAGGCCAAGGTGGCCCGCAGGCGGGTGGAGGCCATCTGGGTCAGGCTGAAGGGCTGGGCGTGGGTCAGCTCGCTGTTGAGGGCGCCGCTACTGAGGCCCAGGCGCCCCAGGGCCGCCAGCGAGGCGGTCTCCCAGGTGTAGCCCAGCCCGCCCCCTACCGAGAAGGCGGGGACGATCCCCCTCGGGACAGAGCCCTCACGGGCCTGTTCACCCGGGAGGAAGAGACGGCGGGTGTAGAGCAGGCCGGTACGGTTGGCCTCGCCGGTCTGGTGTTCCAGGGAGATGCGGTCGGCTTCGCTGAGGCTGTAGGCCACCTGGGCCTGGCCCTGGAGCTTGCCCTCGTAGGTCAGGTTGGCGCTGGACTCGAGCGGGCCGTTTTTGCCGGAGAGCTCGAGGCCCAGCCGCTCGGCCGTCCCTCGGCTGTAGGTGGCCCGCAGGCCAAAGCCGGGCTGCTGATAGAGGGCCTCGGCCCCATAGCGCCAGCCACTGCCCGGCAGGTAGGCCGCTCCGGCGCCAATGCTGAAGTAGCCCAGCTTAAAGCGGGCCCCCGCCCCATAACCCAGGTCGCGGGTTCCGCCCAGGGGGGCGTAGGTGACCTCGAGGCGCACCGGCTGGAAGTCGGGGGCGCTGGGCCAGAGGGGCCGGGAGAGGGTCAGGGTGCCGCTGGCAGCGTCCAGCACGTAGTCCTTAAGGCGCTCGAGGCGGGTTTGGCTGGCCCCAACCAGGAGCAGTACCTGCTCGCTGCCGGGTTCGGCAGGCCCGGAGAGCTTATAGAAGCGGGTGCCGTCGGGCACGATCACTTCGGTTTTGCTGCTGGCAGGCAGCCAGCCCGCAAAGCCTTGCAGGGTCAGGTCGCCGCGGGTTTCCAGGCGCAAAGCCGTGCCCTGGGGCAGTCCACTTAGGCCAAAGACGCCGAGCTGGTCGGCAAAGTAGCCGATGCTGAAGCCTTCCTGGTCGTAGCGCAGGGCCAGCGGGTCATCCGAGCGGAGGGGCAGCGTGGCTTCCCGGCCCGAGCCCGTTAGGGGGAAGCGTCCGGTGGGGTCGGGCAGCTCGCGCAGGCCGGTTTCTACCTGGGGCTGGCCCTGGTTGAAGCGGAGCGAGCCGTCCAGCGCCGCCCGCAAGGTTCCGCTGGCAAAGGGGCTTTCCAGGTAGCCCCGTCCCAGGCCAAACACCTGGAGGCTCTCGCCCAACTGCAGGCCCACGCTGCCCTGGAACTGCCATAGCTGGGTCTGGCGGCCCAGCACGAAGAACTCGGCCTGTTCCTTTATCTCCCCAAAGGTCAGCCGCAGGCGCAGTGGGGTGGGGGTGGCGGTGGGCTTGAAGCGCAGCCGGGCTACACCGTCTTGTAGGAGCACCTGATACCCCGACAACAGCGGGAAAGCGTCCGGTTCCAGGGGTTCGCCGGAGGTTTCTACCGTGAGCGGGCCGAAGCCCGAGGCCAGGCCCAGCCCGTCCACCGCCCGCACCTCTAGCTCCAGCGGGGTGCGGCCATCGGCCAGGAGGCGCACCGGGCGTACCTCCAGGAGGGTGGGGTTACCGGCCAGGAAGACCTCCACCCGATCCGAGCCCAGCGCGGTCTGTACTTCGATCAGGTTGCGGCCCGGCTGCAAGGGCAGGCCGTAGTACTCCAGGCGCTGAAAGCCGGCCTGGGTGTCGTAGGTGGCCTGACCAAGGTTTTTGGAGTCTACTTCCTGGCCGTTCAGGGTGAGGCGAACCTCGAGGCCGTAGGGGGCCTGCAGCACCACCCGCGCCTTGTCCGCGCGGAAAAGGGTGCCGGGCAGGGGCTCCTGGATAAAGCCATCGCGCTGCTGGCTGATGATCGGTCGGGCTTTCTCCAGATCGGCAAAGCGTTGCTGGCCTTGCAGATAGACTTCCCGGTCGCCCACCTGGAGGGTCAGGGTGGGCTGGGCCAGCGGGCCCAGGGCCTCGCGGTGGCGCAGCTGGTAGGTGAGCTGCCCAGAGAAACCCTTGCTGCCTGGGCGATCCGCCACAAGCCGCACGGGAGGATGCCGCTCCTCCAACGCCACCCGCGCGCCTGGTAGCTCGAAGAAGAGGCGGCCCTGGTCGTCAATGCGCGGGTCGGGCAGGGGGCGGCCATCCAGCTGGGCTGAACCAGGCTCATAGGTCGCGCCTTCGGGGGGTAGGTGGGTAAGCAGCAGGCGGTCGTACTGGGCAATGTTTTCAACGGAAAAATCCAGGGTGACGGTGGAAAGCCGGTAGGGCTCCAGCACGGGCAGGGCCAGCAGGGTGGCTTTGGCGGGGAAGGCGGCAGGGGTGCCGTTCACAAAGACGGTGATCTGGTTGTCGAGTGCCCCCGCCCGCAGGGCCTCGGCCTCGAGCCGCAGCTCGCGCACCTCCCCGGCCTGCAGGGTGAGGCGCAGCCGCTCGGTGGTCTGCATCTGGAGGCCCTCGCCGGGCGACTCTTGTAGCTCAAGGGTTACCGGGTGGTCGGTGGGGTTACCCACCCGGATGATAAACACCGCTGGGTTGCCCACCACCACCCGCGCTGGCTCAGCGGTTTTTTCCAGGCGCAGCAGGGTGCGCCTTAGGGTATCGGGCGCGCTAGGACTGCCTCCGTTGGACACCACCTGAGCCAGGAAAGCCCCCTCGGCAGGGGCGCCAAAGCGTACTTTGGCCCGGTAGGTGTGGGTGAGGCTTTCGCCCGGGGGCAGCGTGCCGCTGAACGCTGGGGTCTGGGCCACCTCGAGCCACTCGGGGTAGGTGTCCTGCAGGGTGTAGCTCAGGGGGGCCTGGCCGCTGTTGCGTACCACCAGGCGCACCTCCACCTCCTCCCCGGGCACCACCATGCGCTTGTCCAGCGAGCGCGAGAGCTCGGCCACCGGACGCAGCACCGCTACCTGGGCCTGGGCCTCGCGCAGGGTCTGGCCGCCCTCGCCCAAGAGGCGGGCGGTGTTGACCAGCACCGAGGGGGCCTCGAAGCTCACCCGGGCCCGCACTTCGAAGGTTTGCGCTGCACCTGCCGCCAGCTCAACAACCTGATCCAGCGCCTGCCCTTGCAGTCCGGGGGCCAGGTTGTCCTGGAGGCGCACCCGGCCCGGTTCGTCGCCGGTGTTTGCTACCCGCAGGCGCCAGACGGCCTCGCTGCCCACCGCGGCGCTTGGGGTGAGGGCTTCTTTGTGCAGGGTGAAGGTGGCGGGCTGGACAATCTTCAGTAGGGCTTGAGCTTGCTGTGCCCAGGGGCTCAGGGTGGCGGTGACCAGGGGCTCGGCCTTGCACAGGGCCCTGGCCCGCACCTGCAACACCGCCTCGCGGCCCTGGGCGATGGGCGAAACCAGGCGGGGGGCCTCGAGGGCTTCCAAACAAGGGGGTAGATCAAGCTCCAGATCGGCGGGCAGCAGGCGGGTAAAATCGGTGCTGGCCCGGGCCACCAGGGTGGTTTCCTCCCCTACCCGCAGGGTGTTGGGGCTGGCTGCCAGGGTGAGCTTGACCTCGGGATAAACCCTGAAACGCACCTTCTGGGTCTTGCCTTCTTGTAGCACCACCGACCCCGGCCCTTCCACACGGGCCCCGCTAAGCACCGGTGCAAGGCTATAGGAGCCTGCCTCCAGGCTCACTCGAGCCTGTCCCTGGCTTAGCGAAATGGCCTGCTCACCTACCCGTATAGGTAAATCAATGGGCCGCTCGCCGTCCGGCAGCACCAGCACGGCCTCCAGTTCCAGTTGGGCGGGCAGGACGGTGACGGGCGGAGACGCCAGCCGCTCCAGAATGTACCGGGCGCTACCCCCGCCGCAGCCGAAACGGGCTGAGATTTCATCTAGGTACTCGCCGCCCTCTACCTCCAGCCGCACCAGGCGGTAGCCCTCCGGCAGGGTGGATAGCCGCACAATGCGGACTTTGTCGCCCTCGAGGGCGATGGGCACTTCCAGGGGCCGGCCCTCTACATCCACCGCGCTTGCGCTAACGGGCCGGGGGGCCACCACCCGGAAGGCCTCTCGCCCGACCTCCATACAGGCGTCCACGCGAAAGCCGATGGTGTTGGAGTACTGGCGGGCGGTTTTGGGCTGGCGGAAGCCAAAGGTAATCTGCCCTGGCTGGCGAATGTCGTAGTAGGCCCATTCGCGGTCGCCAGAGACATTGCGCGATTTGATGCGCCCGTCCGGGAGGCGCACCCGGCCTTCCATTTCCTGGGCTCCGTCCTCGTCGTAGAAGCCTACGCGTAGGGGCAGCGCCTCGGGGCTCACATTGAGCAAAAAGGGCTCCTGCCAGTCCTTGCCGCGGATGTTGCTGTACGAGGCCGAGCGCACATCATAAATCTGCAAAGTGGGGTCTATCAGCAGTTCGGCAGCCTGGGGCACGCTGGTCTGGATGCGGTAGAGGAAAGCATTTTTGCCCAACCCCAGCAGGCGGCTCTTGATCAGGTAAATGCCAGGCTGAACCTCGCCCCGAAAGAAGAGCACCCAGCGGTGGGGCTCTACCCCGAAGCGCTCTTCGGCCAGTACCCGACCATCCCGCAGCAGCGCGAACTCCGCGACGAGTTCGCCTTTTCCCTTGTCGTAGCGCTCGTCGCCCAGCTCTTCCTTTCCCTTGAGGGCGCTGCGGTAATCGTTGGGGTCGAAGCCAGGGGAGTAGATTTGCAGGTTCAGGAGGGTGGGTTTGTGTACTACAATGCTGGCCTGCAACTCCTGAATTTCCCAGCCGAGCTGGTCTCCGGGCACAATACCTTTCAGATCTGTGCGGGCCTGGCCCAGTGCCAGGCCAGCCAGTAGGCAGATCCAAAACCAGAGTGGGCGCATCACGGGTACCTCCAGCGCACCTGCGGGTCGGTCAGGTGGCCACCCGGCAGGTCGTAGGTGAGGGTCTCGCGACCCTGGAAGCGCTCAAACCGGAAAACCCGTTCGCCCCCGCCGGGCAGGGGATCGGTCAGGGTCAGCTCGGGCAGGGCTTCGCTCGAGCTGAGCGTCAGCACCACCCGTATCCCGCCCGGCAGTGGCAGCAGTTTTTTCTCGACCCGCAAGGGGCCAAACTCCAGGGTGGTCTCGCGTACGGCCTGGGCCAGGCCTCTAGGGTGCTCGAGGGGGAAGTCGCTTACGGTCAGGCCCTCCACCCGCACCCGGTGCCGGTAGCCATCCCCCTGAGCTTCGGGGTGGGGGAGGGGCGGGAAGGGGGCCGAGGCCGGATCCAGCATCACCTCAAACAATCCTCCGGCCAGGTTGCGGAAGCTGTAGCGGCCTTCGGCATCGGTCAGGGTCTGCAGGCCGTTGCTCAGCACCACCCGCGCGCCCGGCAGCGGCAGGTCGAGGCCAGCGGTATAGCGGCCATCGCGGTCGGTGTCCAGGAAGACCCGGCCCAAGAGGCTATGGGGCGGGGTGAAGACCCCCTGCTGCAACTGCACCACCGCTGAGGCCACCGCACTGGCTACCGCGGCGTTGCCACCACTGCTGCCAGTGGCCTGGGCGGTATTTCGCAGCTCACGGCCTGCCCCGGCCCCAATGCGCATCTTGTAGCTAAACACTGCGCGACTACCGGGAGCAAGGGTCACGTTTTCCCAGGTAAGCTGGTTTCCTTGTAAAACCGGCTCGCTGGGGCTGGCGCTGCCCGGCACATAGATCAGGCCGGCCCCGGGGGTGTCCTCGAGGCGCACCGTGAGGGCCACCTGGCCCACGTTCACCAACGTCAGGGTGTAGGTCAGCAGATCGCCCACGCTGGCCCGTGCGGGCTGCACCTGCTTTTCCAGGAGCAGCATGGTGGCCTGTACGCGCAGGGTTACTGTATTGGAAAACAGCGGGTTGCTGAAGTCGCTGCCGCGCAGGCTAAAGCGGTTTGCGATGATGGCTGTGTTGATAGCGCCAGCAGCTACGCGGGCCTCCAGGGTCAGGGTGCGGGTGCTGCTCGCAGCCAGGATCAGGTTCCAGCGCACCGTGCGGCTCGAGGGGGTATAGCTACCGCCATCCGAAGCTGAGACGAACTCGAGGTTGGCGTCCAGCACATCCTCCACCACGACGTTGCTAAATGAGACAGGCAGGGGGTTTTCGATTTCCAGGGTGTAGACTACCCGCTCACCAGGGGTTACCTCGGGACCTACGCGGCTGCTCTTGCGCAGGGTAATCAAGGAAGGATTCAGAATCTGCGTCACCTGGTCGAGGGTGGGGTCGGTGCTGCCGGTAGCGCCTGAGCGGGCCAGCAGGGTAACGGTGAAGGGAGTGGTGCTTGCAGCTATCCCGGACAGGCAGGCCTGAAAGTTAAGGTCTGCCCCTGGGGGAAGGCTGGCAGGAAGGGAGAGGATGCCACCACCCAGCGAACGGAAGTTCAGGCTGACCCCGCTGGGCAGCCCTGTTGCCTCCAAAGTGTAGGCATCGGGGGCGTTGCCTGTATTGCGCAGGGTGTGGCTAAAGCAGTATATCTGTCCGGCCAGCACCTGGGCGCTCTGCTGGTCGTCTGGGCCCACCGCCTGGGGGTTGTTCAGGGGCCCCAGGGCGTGGGCATACTGGGCTGCAAGTCGGATCTCGACGGTTGCTTGCGCGTCGTTGCTGGCCGACGAGACCGTCACCAGGTTGCGCCGGGGGCCCGGCGTGGTGCCTGTACCCACCCGCATCCGGAAGCTCAAAAGCGCCTCCTCGCCGGACTCGAGGCCATCCAACACCAGCCGGATGCCCCGCACCTGGGCCTGGCTGCTGCTCCAGGTGCTGCCGTCGCTGTACTCGAGGCGGCCCTTGGCTGCGCTGGCCGAGCCCACCACATAGCTCAGGTCGCGCAGTTCGGGGGTGTCCAGCATGTCGGTTACGTAAATGGGCCCTTCGGCCCGGGCGTTGCCCAGGTTCCACACCCGGATGCTAAAGCCCACTTCCTGGCCTTCGCGAACCAGGGAGGTGTCCGCCGACTTCACCACGTTCAGCGCAGCTCCGCTGCCAATACTGATCCGACTAAAGTTGTCGTCGTCTCGTCTTCCATCGGGACAGGTGGCCACCGGGCTGATATACAGGTCGCCAGAAGCCGAGGGCGGGGTTTGCAGGGCTAAAATCAGCCGGATTTCCTGATCGGCTGCCAGCGTTACGCTGTTCAGCTCGGCTTCACCCGGATCCAGCCTGCCGTTGGCGTTGACATCGTGATAAAACCGCACCGCGCTCGGTGCCCAGGGCGCACTGTTTTGCACCCAGCCCAGCGTGAAGGGAAAGCTCTGGTTGCCGCTATTGCGCAGCAAGTAGGCAAAGTAAACAAACCCACCCGCCGGTACAACCGCGTACTGGGCGGGGCTGCCAACGCTGCCGTTGGGGGTTAGGGCGGGCACACACACCGCCTGTACCACCGTTTCAACCACATTAGATAGATATGTCTCTCCATTTACAAATGCCAGGGCCTGGTTGCGAATGACCGTGCCGGCAGGAGCGGCGAAAGCTAGGTTTAGTAACAGCGCCAATGCCAGGCTCCACCCGATTCGCATTCCGACATACAGCTGTGCAGCTAATTTAGATTGAAATGGTAAGACTGGCATACGCTTCATCCGATGTTGTAGCAAGGTTGTGAAAAATTTGTGCGAGAGCCTACGCTTGTCCCGTACAGGCCTAATCGTAAACTCTCGCACAGCGTTTTATAGGTTATTTCCCACCCCCCAAATGGGGGTGGGATTAGGAACTTACTGAACCTGCACGCGGAAGGTGATGGTGATGGTCGCCGAGGGCGGCATCACATCAGCGCTGGTGATGTTGGTGTCGCCGTTGGTGTCCACCGCCACGTAAATCGAGCTGCCCGCGCTCAAGGTGGTGGGGGCGGTGGCGCTCCAGGTGGTGCCGTTGGTGGAGTACAGCACCGTGCCGCCGGTAAAGCCGCTGATGGTGGCGCTGACGCTCACAAAGTTGGTGTACGACGGCAGCGGGTCGGTGATCACCACCTGCGTCAGGTTACCCGTCCCGATGTTGCTGGCCACCACGATGTACTCGATCACATCGCCGGGGAGGGCAGTGGCGGCGTTGGCATCGCGCACGGTGGTGCTGCTGCCCACGTAGCTCACGCCGCTCTTGGTCAGGCGCAGGTCGCCGCCCACCACGGTGGTGGTTTCCGAGGCGGTGTCGGTTGCGGTGGCGCTGCCCACGGTGCAGGTGGCCGTGACGGTGTTAACATCGGTGCGCCCGATGGGTTGTCCGGCGGGGGTCAGCACCCGCACGTAAATGGTCTGACTACCGCCGTTGGCCGCTACCGAGACCCCGCTCAGGCTGGCGCTCCAGGTGCTGCCGTCCAGCGAGTACTGGTAGGTCCAGCCGTGGCTACCACCATCTCCACTGATGTTGCAGGTGGCACCAGTGTTGGAGTTGTTGGTCAGGGTGTGGGTGTACTGGATGGTGCCCGGGCTGGTCACGGTGCCCGAGAGATCGGGATCCAAAGCGATCTGTGCCACCAGGTTCACGTCCACTGCGCCCAAAATGGTGTCGCTCACACTGCCCAGGGTGGTGCTGGTTACGATGAACTGCACGTTGTCGCTGGTACCCGCCGTTACATCCACTGGCGCAGCACCAGTGGGCACCTGCACGGCAGCGATGAAGCAGGCGGTGGCACTTGCGCTAATGAGACCGGTGTTGGTAACCGGTGAGGGGGTGGGGGTGTCCATTACGCCGTTGCAGTCCGCGTCGGGGTAGAAGACCACTGTCCAGCCAGCGGGCAACGAGGCCGAAAGGGTGTAGCTATCCGGGTTAGCCCCGGTGTTGCTGACCTCGAAGGGGAAGTAGGCCACACCGCCGGGGTTGACCGCGGGGTTGTAGCCAGGGCGGGTGTCGTTGGCGGGGTCGGCCCCCTCGCCGCCGGATGCACCGTTGGTGTTGTGGGCAGCATCTACGCTATAGCCCGAGACCACTGTGGTAACAGCCAAGGTAGTGGCGTCTACCCCGTCGAGCAAGGTGGCTACGCTACCGCTGGGGTTGTTCACCGAGGTGGCGGTCAGGGTCACGCTGCCGCCAGTGGTCTGGCTGGCCGGGATAGCGCAGCGCACCACCACATTGTAGGTCGCGCCAGCAGCCAGTGGGCCCACCGGGCCAGAGAGCGGGGTCACACCGTCGGACTGGTAGACGCTGCAGGTACCGATGGTGCTGGGGCCCAGGCTCAGGGTGAAGCTATCCGGAGCATTGCCGGTGTTTTGCAGGGTGGAGTTGAAGGTTACGGTGCTGCCCGAGAAAGCCGAGGCCAGGGTCTGGGTATCGGCCCCATCCACCGCGCTGGCGCCGGTGCCGCCGATGGCCACGCTGTAGCGGCTGGCGGTGGTGTTGGTGGTGGTATTGGAGGTGACGCTCTGGTTTGCGGTGCCGTTGTTGAACAGCACAGTTGCGCTGTTGGAGTAGGTGGTGCCGGCAGGCGAGGCAGCCGGTACGGTGGCCTGGAAGCTAAAGGTATAGGAGGCGGTCTGGGGGAAGAAGGCGCCGCTTCCGCTGATGAACATACCCACCGCAATGGTGCCGTTGCCGGTGAGGGGCAGGTTACCGGAGGCCAGGGGGGCCCAGGTGGTGCCGTCGGTACTGAAGACCATCTGCACAGTGCCCGCACCCGCGCTGCCGGTGGGCATGGTGCTCACTACCAGGCCGCTCGGGATGGTGTCACGGATCAAAATCCCGCTGCCCGTAAGCCCGCTCACGCTCACGCCACTGGCCGCGCTGCCGCCCACATTCGAGCCGCTGATGGTGTAGGTGATGGCGCTGCCAGGGTTCACGCTACCGGCGGGGCTGGCCGACTTGGTGGCAGTGAGGGCAGCGGCGGTGGTGGCGATGGCCCGGGCCCAGTTGTTGGTGTCGGTTACGCTGGGGTTGCCTGCCGAGGTGCCGCTCAGGTTGAGGTTGCCAAACTGGCCGTTGGTGGCCGAGGCCGGGATGGTTCCGGTCACAATCACGCAGGCGCTGGCTCCAGGGGTGCCCTGGCGGGTCAGGGTGACGCTGGTGATGGGAGCGGTCTCGCCAGGGTCGAGGGTGCCGTTGCAGTTGGCATCGAGGTAAATGGCCGTGCTGCTCAGGTCGAAGTTGTCCCCAGTGTCCTGGACGGTGGTCAGGTTGATGGTATCTGTGCCGTTACCGGTATTGCTGACCGTGTAGGTGAAATAGACGGGGGCGCCAGCGAGGGCGCTGCGGGTCTGGCCTGGGGCGGCCTGGGTGCCATCGGGCGTGATGCTGAAGCTGTAGACCTGTTGCACCACGGTGATGACCTGGTTGGAAGTGGTGGTGCGGGCCTGACCGGCGGAGTCGATGTAGCTGGCCGAGGCCTGGTTGGAGATGTTGGTGCCAGCGGGGGTCTGCTGAGCCATCACGGCTCCGAACAGGATCAGCGCTGCAACCAACAGGGCGAAGAGTTTATTCATTACTTATTTCCTCCTTTTATCGAACGATGGTACGAAGTTTGAGCATGACGGTTTGCCTAGCACCCATCTGGGGCAGAACCCAGCGGGCGTGGGTGAATTCTTCGGGTTTTACTTCCACTTCCTTCTCGACCTCCTTGCCGTTTTCCATGACCTTGACCTTGCGCTTCAGGGGGAGTTTGCCGTAGGTGCGTCCCCCATCGAAGCTGAACTCTGCAATAACCAGGGTGTCGCCCAGCTGTAGGGGCTGAGCGCTCGAGGGCTGATAGGCCGTGCTGGCAGGAATGGGGATGACCAGCGCGACCTGACGAAGCACTGTATCTGTGGTGTTCTGCGCGGTGAGCTGGTACTCGACCACCTCTCCTGGCTTGGCCTCTATGGCGGGCTCGAGCCGCTCGATGGTGCGATTCTGCTCCTGTACGCTAACCACCCGAAAAGCCTTCAGGTCCAGCTTGATGCTGCCTGTCTGGGCCAGCGCCCACCCGGCCAGGAAGATCCCTAGCAGAAGCAGCATTTTTGGCCTCATGTGTTTTTGCATTCCCAATCTCCTCAAAAAAAATGACCGGCCCATAGAGCCGGTCGCGCCACTGACTCCCTCCCGACCCCTGGCGCCCGTATTGGGTCTGGGAGTTCTAAGTCTCTCAAGGTGAGAGCTTAACCTAAACTTTTGCAGAGGCTGTGCAAAATAAACATCATCTATTCCGTGAAACCATCCCGCGACCTTTAGAAGCACCGTACCAGACTTTATCCATGCACGTAACGCCCCCTCCATATACCCCAGGGGGGTAGGATGGCCCGCTGGGTACGGCGGGTGAGCGCTCAGGTGTGTTGAACAAACCGATAGCCCTGTCCAAAAACGGTTTCGATATAGCGCGGGGTTTTGGGGTCGTCGCCTAGTTTACGCCGCAGCAGGGCCACATAGCTGTCCACCACCCGCTCGTCTACTGTACTGCCGCGCTCGGCCCCCCAGACCCGCTGAAGCAGGCGTTCGCGGCTCCAGACCTCGCCAGGGTTCTGGGCCAGGGTCAGCAATAAATCGAGTTCGGTAGGGGACAGATCCAGGGGCTGTTGGGCCCGGAAGGCCTGGCGTTGCTTGAGCAAAATGCGCAGATCGCCAATCTGGATTTCCTGTGTGGGTCGGCTGCGCCGCAGGAGGGCCCGCACCCGCGCGACCATCTCCCGCACGCTCATGGGCTTGGTGAGGTAGTCGTCTGCTCCCAGCTCTAAGGCCCGCACCCGAATTTCCTCGCTGCCCTGAGCGCTCAGCACCAGGATGGGCAGGTTCCAATCGGCCTCGCGCAGCTCACGTATCACCTCGAGGCCACCCAGCCCCGGCAAGCCCAGGTCAAGCACCATCAGGTCGGCCTGGGGCGCCATCTCTACCGCATCCAGGCCGTTGATTGCCAGTAAGATGGTATAACCTTGGTGCTGTAGCGCAGCCGTTACCAGGTGGGCCAGCTGCGGATCGTCTTCGACAACCAGGATACGCTCCATAAGAATGCTCCAACAAAGTATAACCAGGCCCCATCCAGCGGTTGGGAGCTGCATGGTTTGGGCAAACCCCACGCCAGGATGCCGATGCTGCAATAACCCGCTGGGTGGTGCGGCTAGGGTAGAAGCGAGACTCTGGCGACCAGGTTGCGAAATTGTAAGGTTCCGGCAGTGGCGATGCCGCTCTCGAGCTTGACTCCAATCCACAGGTTGCCGCTGTTGATGCCGCTGGTGAGCTTGCTTCCGGAGAACCGTAGGGGTTGGGTTGAGCCCGACTGGAAATCCGCGCTTCCGATTGATTCGAAGCTGGGGTTCTCCCCACATAGATAAACACCGTTGCTCTGGTTGCTGCAAGGCTCGCTGTCGGTGGCGTAAAAGCTAAAGGCAAACCCGGTTTGGTAGGTCAGGTTGCCCTCGAGGTCGGCCTTCCTCAGCGCGAAGGGGGGCTTGGCGAAGTCTTGCTTCACAAAAACAATCCTGTTGTTTTGGAAAGCCACCACATCCACATCAAAGTCGCGCAGGGGCACGCTTAGCGGCGCGTTGCTACAGCCAAACAGCAGACCGACCAGTAGTAGCACAATCGAACGCATAGCTCCTCGAGTCTAAACCACCTGGCATGAGCGCGGTGTTTAGATGGGCCTGGGCTCTTTGCCCAGCGTGTGGGCCGACTCAAACACCACCCGCCCCTCCACCAGGGTGAGGGTGGGCCAGCCCCGCAGTACCCAGCCCGCCCAGGGGCTGAATCTGGCCTTGGAAGCAAAACACTTGGGATCAACCGGGCGTTCTTCATCGGGACTCCACAGCACCAGGCTGGCCTCGGCCCCTTCTTCCAGGTGAATGGGGGCAAGGCCCAGGATGCGCCGGGGGCCGTCGGTGAAGCGCTCGAGCAGGACGGCCAGCGGAAAGCTCCGCTTTTCCACCAGCTCGGTATACAGAAGCGGCCAGCAGACCTCGAGGCTGGGGATACCAAAAGGCGCCCGCAGCAAGTCCAGCTCTTTTTCATCGGCGGTGTGGGGGGCGTGGTCGGTGCCGATGCACTCGATGCTGCCATCCAAAAGCCCCTCCACAAGCGCCTCCACATCGGCCTGTGTGCGCAGGGGTGGGGCCACTTTGTAGAGGGGGTTCAGGCTTTCCAAGCGCTCGTGGGTGAGGGTCAGGTGGTGGGGGGTGACCTCGGTGCTGACCCTAAGCCCGTCGCGCCGGGCCTGGCGGACGAGCTCGAGGCCCCGCTTGGTGCTCAGGTGCTGGATGTGCAGGTGGGGTTGGGCGGCCAGCCCCTCGTTCACGTAGCGCAGCACTTCCAGGTCCCGTGCGATGCGGGCGCTCTCGGCATACCCGGGGTTGCCCGGCAGCCCCAGGCGGTACGAGACCTCCCCCTCGTGCATTACCCCACCCCGTCTAAGGCCCGCGTCTTCGGCATGTACCGCGACCACAAGCCCCCAGGAGGCTGCGTAGCGCAGGCCCAAGGCCAATACCCCGGCATCCTCGTTGGTGCGTCCGTCGTCGGTAAGCATGGCCGCGCCAGCTTCCTGGAGCAGCTTGGCCTCACTCAGGGTTTTGCCTTCTTGTCCCTGGGTCAGGGCCGCCGCGGGGTGAAGCCGCGCTTGCCCAATTTGGGCCGCCTTCTTTTTGAGTGCGCGCACCATCTCGGCGCTGTCAACCACCGGGCTGGTGTTGGGCATCGAGACCACATCGGTGTAGCCACCTCGAGCTGCCGCCGTAAGGCCGCTTCGCAGGTCTTCCTTCACTTCCTGCCCTGGTTCGCGCAGGTGGGCGTGGGGGTCCAAAAACCCAGGCGACAAGACCATCCCGGCCACATCCAGCACCTTCTGAGCCTCGCCCCCCGACAACGAAAGAATGCGCCCCTCACCAATCAACACATCGGCGTGGCCGTGTTCTCCTCGTCCATCTACCAGCTTTGCATTTTTGAGTAGAATTTCGCCCTTCATATGGCTCCTTGCTCCGCACGTCTTCAGTTTCTTTTCCCCACCAGTACGTGATAAAGCACGGCCATCCGCACGGCCTGTCCGTTGGCCACCTGGCGTTCGACCAGGCTACGCGGGGCGTCGGCCAGGGTGCCCTCGAGCTCCACATCGCGGTTCATGGGGCCGGGGTGGAGCAGGGGGGCTTCGGGTCTGGCCCAGCCCAGGCGCCCTTGGGTGATCTGGTAGGCCGCGATGTACTCCGGCAGCGAGGGCAAGAGACCCTTGTCCATGCGCTCTTTTTGTAGGCGCAAAACCATCACCGCATCGGCTTCCTGCAGGGCCTCCTTGAGGTTGGTGGTAAGGGTGGCGCCGGGCAGCTGGGCCGGGAGCAGGGTAGCCGGGCCACAGGCCACCACGTGGGCCCCCAGCATGGGCAGCAGCTCGGCGTTGGAGCGGGCTACCCGCGAATGCAGGATGTCCCCCACGATGGCAATTTTTTTGCCCTCGAGGCTGCCCAGCTTCTCGCGCAGGGTAAAAGCGTCCAGCAGGGCCTGGGTGGGGTGGGCGCGCCAGCCGTCCCCCGCGTTGATGATGGGCTTTTTTAGCCAGCCGTGGGCCTGGTGGGGTACTCCGGCGGCATCGGTACGCAGGATGTAGGCATCAATGCCCATCTGATCCAGGGTACGCAGGGTGTCGCGGTAGGTCTCGCCTTTGGTGGTGGAGCTGACCGCACCCACAAAGCTCACCACATCCGCCGACATGCGCCTTGCGGCCAGCTCGAAGGAGATACGGGTGCGGGTAGAAGGCTCAAAGAACACCGTGGCCACGGTAAAGCCGGTAAGGGCCGGCACCTTTTTGACCGGGCGCGCGAGCACCTCCTGCATCATCTGGGCCGTTTCCAGCAGGCTTTCAACCTGGACGGGGCTCCAGTCGCGAAAGTCGAGCAGGTGCTTCGGAAAGCTGGGCACAGCGCTTTCGCTCATGTTTCCTCCATTTCCCATAGCTCTACGGCGTCCTCGCCGTCGTCTTCCTGGGTTTTTACCTTCACCACTTCGCTTTTAGAGGTGGGCAGGTTCTTTCCCACAAAGTCGGCCCGGATGGGCAGCTCGCGGTGGCCCCGGTCTACCAGCACTGCCAGGTAGATGCGGTTGGGGCGGCCCTGGTCAATCAGGGCATCCAGCGCGGCCCGCGCGGTACGGCCGGTGTAGAGCACATCGTCTACCAGCACCACAGCCTTGCCGTTCAGGTCGAAGGGGATACGGGTCTCGCGCACCCTGGGCTGCAGGCCAATCTCTGTAAGGTCGTCGCGGTAGAGGGTGATGTCCAGAATGCCCATGGCCACCCGCTTGCCCTCGAACTTTTCCACCAGGTCCACCAGCCTTTTGGCCAGGCTGATGCCACGGGTGTGAATGCCCACAAAGCAGAGGTTGTCGGTGCCCTTATTTTTCTCGATAACCTCGTGGGCGATGCGGGTGAGGGCCCGACGCACTTCGTCTTCATTCAGGATTTTGGATTTGAAGGTCATGGTTGCTCCTCCTCACCCAGACTACCCCGTTTGTGGGGCAACAAAAAAATGCGCCCAGAACGGGCGCACGCCTTTGGTTTAGGGGTTTCGATATGCTTCATTTGGTCTCCTTTCCGACCTCGCAGGATCGGGTTAAAGGTGCGGGATGACTCCCGCCCGCCATGCTACGCCCTGGGGGTGGGGTGGGTCAACTGCGCTACACTAAACATATGGCCAGAACCAAGGCAGCCACCCTGGAGGAACTCAAAAAAGAGCCGGGTAAGGCCGAGCTGGTGGACGGGGAGATTGTGCGTATGCCTCCGACTGGATTTTTACCTGGATATGCTGCGATGCGCATTTTGTTTAGCTTGCACGAGTACGCCCAAACCCAAAAAAATGGTTATGCCGTAGGCGATAACGTGGGTTTTGTGGTAGACCTACCCCGGCGCAAAAGCTTTAGTCCGGATGCAGCCTATTATGTGGGCCCCCACTCCGGTATGAAGTTTCTGGAAGGGGCTCCGGTATTTGCGGTAGAGGTGCGCAGTGAAGGGGATTATGGTCCAAAGGCCGAGCAAGCCCTGGCAAAGAAGCGGGCCGACTACTTTGCCGCCGGAACGCTGGTGGTCTGGGATGTAGATATGCTGGCGGCAGATGTGGTGCGGGTCTACCGGGCAGAAGACCCCAGCCACCCCACCCTGTACCGCAGGGGGCAGCTGGCCGAAGCCGAGCCGGCCCTGCCCGGCTGGCGGATGCCGGTAGAGGATTTGTTTCCCTACTTTGTGCAGGGCTCTGACGGCTCGAGTTGAATAGTACCTCCCACACATAGCCGGGGAAGTGTGCCCTGGCTCCTAAAAGCATCGGGTACACTTAATCTCTGGGAGCCATTAGGCTTCGCCGGGGTTGCTGTGAAGAAGCGTGTACTGGCCGCCATGAGCGGGGGGGTAGACTCCTCCGTGAGTGCGGCTTTGCTCAAAGCCCAGGGCTACGAGGTGATCGGGGCCATGATGCGCTTCTGGCCCGATAACAAAAAGGACGACTGCTTCGAGACCTGCTGCTCGCCCGACGCTGCTTATGAGGCCCGGCGGGTTGCGGACATCATTGGCATTCCTTTCTACCTGCTGGACTACCGCGAGGAGTTCCAGGAAAAAATTATCGATCCCTTTATCGCCGGCTACCAAGCGGGCGAGACCCCCAACCCCTGCGTAAACTGCAACACCCGGGTTAAGTTCGACTCGCTTCTAAAAAAGGCCCGCATGCTGGGCTGCGACTACGTGGCTACCGGCCACTACGTCATCAACCGCGAGGGGGGGCTGTACCGGGGTGACCCCAAGAAAGACCAGACCTACTTTTTGTGGGGTACGCCCAAGGAGGCCATCCCCCACATGCTCTTCCCGGTAGGGCACCTGGAGAAGCCCCAGGTGCGGGCGCTGGCCGAGCAGTTTGGCCTGCCTACAGCCAAGAAGCCCGAGAGCCAGAACATCTGCTTTGTGCAGGGCGACCTGAAGGAGTTTCTGGCCCAGCACCTCTCGGCCCGTCCGGGGCCCCTGATTGACCTAAAGACCGGCCAGCAGATCGGCGAGCACAGCGGGGCGCAGTTTTACACCGTGGGCCAGAAGAAGGGTCTGGGGCTGTGGAAGAGCCACCTCGAGCGCTACGTGGTGCAGGTCAACACCACTACCAACGAAGTGGTGGTGGGGCCCAAGGAAGCCTGTATGTGGGGGGGCCTCGAGGCCCGCGAAGTCAACCTGCTGGTCGAACCCCAGGACTTGCCCGCAGAACTCGAGGTACAGGTGCGCTACCGCACCCGGCCCGTGCCGGCCCGAGTGGAGGAGATGGGCCCTGGCCGGATGACCATTCGTCTGATGGAGCCCCAGTTTGCCGTTACCGCCGGCCAGTCGGTGGTGCTGTACCAGGGGGATCGGCTTTTAGGGGGTGGGTTCATCGCCCGGCCCCTACACAATCAATGGGAAACCCTGGCCGCTGAAACCCGAACCAGAAACTGCCTATAAATGCCTACGGTATCGGCCTGCCGCAAGCAACTGCCTTTACCGGCCAGGTGAGATTGCGCCTGCTCGAGGTTTTTGGGTATGGTGCTTCCATGCTGCTATTGTTTCTGGCTTTTGTGGGCAGCCTGGCCGTGCTGCTGGTGTCGGCGCGCTTGTTTACCAGGGCTGCCGAGCGCATTGGGCTGGCTTTGGGCCTGTCCAGCTTTATGGTGGGCGTGATTATCGTGGGGGTGGGCACCTCGTTGCCGGAGCTCATCACCGGGCTCTTTTCGGTCAGCCAGGGGGTTTCCCAGATCGTCAGCGGCAACGTACTGGGCGCCAACGTCTCTAACCTGCTCCTGATTCTGGGTGTCAGCACAGTTTTCTCGATATTGCGCCCGGTATACCTAGGCGAGGCCTATATCGCCATTGACCTGCACTTTCTGGTGGGCTCAGCCTTTGTGCTGGGGGTGGTGATGTTCGATGGGGTGGTGGGCCGTGTGGAGGGGCTTTTTTTGCTGGCTGCCTATGGGGTCTATGTGGCGTATCTGCTCAAGGAGGGCAGCAGCGGGCAAAGCGGCGGAACCCGCCCCCCTGTCGCCCCACGCGACCTGCTTGTGGTGGCCATGAGTGCGGTAGGCATCTATTTTGGCGCCGAATGGACGGTGGGTAGCTTGCAGGGGCTTGCGGGCGGGCTGGGTGTGCCGACTGCCATTGTGGCGGTCACGGTCTTGGCCCTGGGTACCACCCTGCCCGAGCTGGTGGTGAGCATCACCGCGGCCCGGCAGGGCAAAGCCTCTTTGGCGGTGGGGAATATTCTGGGCTCCTGTGTGTTCAATGCGCTGGTGGTGGTGGGTGCGGGAGCCGTCTACGGTACCGTCCGGGTGCCGCCCGAACTGACCGGGTTTGCCCTGCCCTTTGTGGTGGGGGCCTCGCTTTTGTTTTATTTGCTGGTACAGGATCGGCGCATCTCAAGTTGGGAGGGGATGCTGTTTTTGGTGATGTATGCGCTGTTTATCCTCAAGGTGAGCGGTCTGGCCTGATTGAAAGCTGCTAATCCAGCGTCGCTAAAAAAAACACTTGCCAGACATGGCAAGTGTTTGTGGGGGCTATATTCTGTTCGTTTTATCCTAGTCGTCGGCTGCCTGACCGGTAGGCTGAGCCTGCTTCTTGCTACCGAACAAACGCCGGAAGAAGCCCAGAATTGGGTCGTAGTACTCATCTACAACCCGTTCCTTAAGTGGGATGATGGCGTTGTCGGTAATGTGGATATGCTCGGGGCAGACTTCGGTGCAGCACTTGGTGATGTTGCAGTAGCCGATGCCGCCTTCGTTTTTAAGCATATCCAGGCGGTTTTCCACATCGAGGGGATGCATCTCGAGGCTTGCGGTGCGTACCAGTAAGCGAGGCCCGATAAAGCCGGTTTTTTCGTCGTGCTCACGCAGCACGTGGCAGACGTTCTGGCACAAGAAACACTCGATGCACTTTCTGAACTCCTGTACCCGATCCACATCCTCCTGGAACATAATCCAGTCGGTGCCAGGGGCTGGGGTGAAGGGCTTGATTTTTTTGTTGGCCTCGTAGTTCCACTTCACATCGGTGGCCAGGTCGCGGATCACCGGGAAGGTTTTCATAGGCCGTATTGTGACGGGCTTGCTGGTGTCGATGGTATCCAGCCGGGTCATGCACATCAAAGTTGGCTTCCCATTGACCTCAGCTCCACACGAGCCGCACTTGCCGGCCTTGCAGTTCCAGCGACAGGCCAGATCGGGGGCCTGTTCGGCTTGGATCTGGTGGATGGCATCCAACACCACCATGCCTTCTTGCACCTCGACGGTGTAGTCTTTTAGCTCACCGCCGCTGCGATCCCCACGAAAAACTCTGAAGGTGACAGTTGACATCTCAGGCACCTACCTTTTCGCTCAGCTCTTTGAGATCTTTGGCTTCAGCTACTTTGCGCAACTCATCAGGCATCTCGGGCAGTGGTTCGGCCACCACTGTAAGGGTTCCATCGCTGCTGCGGCGGATGATGTGGTTGATTCTGGCAAAACTGGGGTCGGGGTCGGGGTAATCGAGGCGAGCGTGGCCGCCCCGGCTTTCCTTGCGGGCCAGGGCGGCAAGCACCACTGCCTCGGAAATCTCGACCATCAAGCGCATATCCAGGGCGGTGTGCCAGCCTGGGTTATAGGCCCGACTGCCCGAGACCGAGGTGTTCCAGGCCCGTTTTCTGAGATTGGCCAGAATCTCGAGCTGCGCTTTTAGCTCGCTTTCTTCGCGCATAATGCCCGCGTTTTTCTGCATAGTGGCGCGAAGCTCCTTCATGAGCGCAAAGGGGTTTTCACCGTGGGGGTTGTTGAAGGGCTCCAGGGCTTCGGCAATGTAGGCCCGCACCTGGGCTTCGTCCACCTGATAAGGGGCCGTTTGTTTTGCCGCAAACTCGGCTGCGGCCATGCCAGCCCGACGTCCAAAAACCACCAGGTCGGACAGCGAGTTGCCGCCAAGGCGGTTGGCCCCGTGGAGCCCACCGGCCACCTCACCCGCAGCGTACAGCCCTGGCACATTGGTGGCCTGGGTATCGGGGTCCACCCGTACCCCGCCCATCACGTAATGGCAGGTTGGGCCTACCTCCATGGGCTCTTTGGTGATGTCCAGGTTGCCCAGTTTCATGAACTGGTGGTACATGCTGGGAAGCTTCTTTTTGATGTAGTCGGCAGGGCGGCGGCTGGCGATATCCAGGTAGGCACCGCCGTGGGGGCTTCCCCGCCCTTCGTTGACTTCCTTTCGAATGGCCCTCGCGACCACATCGCGGGTTAGCAGTTCCGGTGGGCGGCGGGCGCTGCGGTCGCCCTGGAGCCAGCGCTCGGCCTCTTCCTCGGTCTCGGCGAACTCGCCCTTATAGCGTTCGGGCACGTTGTCGAACATAAAGCGCTTGCCCTCGCTGTTCTTGAGTACGCCGCCCTCACCCCGCACGCCTTCGGTAACCAGGATACCCATCACGCTGGGAGGCCAAACCATGCCGGTGGGGTGGAACTGGATAAACTCCATGTCGATCAGATCGGCACCCACCATACTGGCCAGCGAGAAGCCGTCGCCGGTGCACTCCCAGGAGTTAGAGGTGATCTGGTAGATGCGGCCCAAACCGCCGGTGGCCAGCACCACAGCTTTGGCCCGGAAAACCAGGAATTCGCCCGTCTGGCGGTTGAAACCCAGGGCCCCTACCACCCGGCCCGCATCGGTCAGGAGGCGGTAGATGGTGGTTTCCATGTGGGCATGGATGCCCATCTTTACGGCATGGTCCTGCAGGGTGCGGATGAGCTCGAGGCCGGTGCGGTCGCCCACGTGGGCCAGGCGGGGGTAGGAGTGCCCCCCAAAGTTGCGCTGATTGATTCTGCCATCGGGGGTACGGTCGAAGACGGCGCCCCACTGCTCGAGCTCGCGCACCCGGTCGGGGGCTTCCTTGGTGTAGTTCTCCACCATCTTCCAGTTGTTGAGCATCCCGCCGCCCTTGAGGGTGTCGCGGAAGTGTACCTTCCAGTTGTCCTCGGGACGCACATTGCCCATTGCGGCGGCCATACCGCCTTCGGCCATTACGGTGTGGGCTTTGCCCAGCAGGCTCTTGGTGACCACCCCCACCCTGGCTCCTTGCTCGATGGCTGCGATGGCAGCCCGTAGGCCGGCGCCACCCGCGCCAATTACCAGTACGTCGTAGTCATGTATTGTGTAGGATTCCATAATCGGCTCCTCTAGAACAGGCGAATGTCGGTGATGGTGCCCATTGAGCACAGGCGGATGTAGACGTCGGTGAACCACACCGAGAGCATGCTGGTTACACCCCAGAAGCCATGGCTCTCGTTGATGCGGGTGATGCGCTGCCACAGCGTGTAACGGGTTTTGTGCTTGGACATGCAGTTGAGGCAGCCGCCAGCCAGGTGCCGCCAGGCATGGCAGGAGAAGGTGTAGTAAGACAGCAAAATCACGTTGCCCAGCATGACTAGACTGCCAACACCTACCCCAAAGCCATCCTCAAAGAAAAAGGCCCGGATGGCGTCGTACCACAAGAAGGCCACCACCGGCACCGAGAGATACCAGAAGTAGCGGTGCAGGTTGTTGAGCACAAAGGGGAAAGCCCGTTCGCCTTTGTATGCTTTGCGCAGCTCGGGTACGGCGCAAGCTGGAGGATCCCAGAAGAAGGCCCGGTAGTAGGCTTTGCGGTAGTAGTAGCAAGTGGCGCGGAAGCCCAGGGGGATCCACAGTACCAGGAAGGCCGGCGAGATGGCCATCCAGTCCAGGTCTTTGGCGTGAACTCCGGGAATGGGTATGGAGTAGAACGGCGATAGGTAGGGCCCGAACTCATAGTGCTGACGGTTCAAGGCCACCCAAAAAGCGTATACCCCAAACAAGCCCAGGCTCAGCACCGTGAAAAGGGGCTCGATCCACCAGGCGTCCTGCCGATCGTATTGCCGAGATTCTGTACCTGAAACAGGTTTCGTGCTCATTTCCCCTAAACTATACTTGTTTGTGTGCAAGTGTGGAAACCTCGACAGGCCACATTGACCCTGGAACAGCACTGGTGTAATTAATAACATTTATTCCAATCTATACAGGGCCAACCTGCCCGGTAGCCTGTTGGAGGCAGGGTTTGTGGCCCAACGATTGACACACCGGGCCTTCGACCCCATAATTGTTGGCTGTTAAGACGACCCTTGGGTGGCCGTCTAACAAAGAGCTGCGGACAAGGCAAAAGGCAGGGCCTGCTGCTTGAAAGCCGCAAGCTTCTGGAGGATACGAGGTTGGAACTGTTCGGTTTTGGCCCGCACCTGATGATTGACGGCTACCACGCAAACGCTGAGAAACTCGCCGACTTTGAGCTTATTCGGCAGGTGCTGGATCAGCTTCCTGAAGAGATGGAGATGACCAAGGTGCTGCCGCCGGTGGTGCAGCGGTACCCGGCTTTGCCAGGCCACGCGGAAGGAATTACCGGGGTGGTGATTATCGCCGAAAGCCACATCGCTATACACACCTTCCCCAGCGAGCGCTTCATAAGCGTAGACATCTTTTCCTGCAAGGAATTTGACCTTGGGAAGGCCCTCAAGCGCGTGGTGGAGCACTTCGAGATTGGCCGCTACGAGACCTACCTCATCAACCGGGGCAAGGAATATCCCAAGGATATCGAGCTGGCCCGGCGAATTGCAGCAGGGGAGCGGGAGTACGTCGAAGCCCGTATTGGATAGCTGCAGATTTCCAGAGTGGGTAAGCTAAGGCCGGGAGGATTCCCGGCTTTTTTTGGGCATATGGGAACAGTTATTTTGCTGGTTGGGGCGCTACCCCGGCCAACCCAGCCGCGCCGAGACCGCATCGGCAGCCTGACGAACCCGTGCGCCAAGCTCGGGCAGCCGTTCGTCGGGAACCCGTGTCGCAGGGGCCGAAAGCGACATGGAGGCCACTACCTTGCCCCGGTTGTCGTGGATGGGGGCCGCGATGCAGCGCACCCCATCCTCCCGCTCTTCGTCATCCAGCACGTACCGACGCTGGCGGGCTTCTTGCAGGGTTCGCAAGAAACCATCCAGGGTGGTGATGGTCTTGGCGGTGTAGGGTTTGAAAGGCCCTGTACCTACAATTCGGCGCACCTCCGACTCGCTGTGCTCCAGCAATAGGGCTTTGCCAACTCCGGTGCAGTAGATGGGCGCCCGGGCTCCGATGCGGGTAAACATGCGGATGAGCTGCCGCCCCTCCACCTGGGCGATGTAGATTACCTCGTTGCCGTCCAGCACGGCCAGGTTGACGGTTTCGTTGAGCTCGTCTACCAGCTTTTCCATCTCCGGGGTAGCAGCCTCGATCAGCCCCCCCCGCGTAAGAAAGGCTGAACCCACCTGATAGGCCCTGAGCCCCACCTTCCAGAGGCCTTTGGTTTCGTCCCAGTCGGTAAAACCCCGTCGGCGAAGGGTTTCCAGGAGTCGGTAGGCGGTACTGGGCGAGAGGTCGGTTTTGCGGGCCAGTTCCGAGAGGGAGAGGGATTCGGCTTCAGATAGCACCTCCAGCAGGTGCAGGCCGCGCTCGAGGGTCCGCACCTCACCCACCTCGGCAGAACGGCTGCGCCCTGGGCGACGTTTGGTGTCCATGGCTTTAGCATAGGGGGCCTCGAGTATTTTTTCAACAAATGGAAAACAATCTCATAGATTGACAAATCTATTTTGCGGGGGCTAGGCTTTGTCCTGGTAGTGGGGCCAGCAGCCTGGGCCCCAGCCATCCCACAGGAGACTGCTATGAGCGAGATGCCCAAAGGCGTGCAGATAACTGGCCCCAAATTACCCGCTTCCGCTACGGTGCTCACCCCTGAGGCCCTGGCTTTTCTGGCTGGCTTGCAGCGCGAATTTAACGCCGTGCGCAAGGGCTTGTTGCAGCGTCGGGCGGAGGTGGCCCAGCGTATCCAGGCTGGCGAAAAGCCCGATTTTCTGGAGCACACACAGTTTGTCCGCCAGGGCGACTGGAAGGTGGCCCCAGCTCCGCCTGACCTCAACGACCGCCGGGTCGAGATTACCGGCCCTACCGAGCGCAAAATGATGATCAACGCCCTCAACTCCGGGGCCAGGGTCTTCATGGCCGACTGCGAAGATTCCCTGTCGCCTACCTGGGAGAACGTGGTGCAGGGCCAGCAAAACCTGATGGACGCGGTGCGCCGTACCATTAGCCTGAGCACCCCCGAGAAGGAGTACAGGCTGGGCGAGAAGATCGCCACGCTGGTGGTGCGCCCTCGAGGCTGGCACCTTTTGGAGCGCCACATGCTGGTAGACGGTGAACCCATGTCCGCCAGCCTCTTCGATTTTGGGTTGTACTTTTTTCACAACGCTCACGAGCTTTTGAAGCGCGGAAGCGGCCCCTACTTCTACCTGCCCAAGCTCGAGAGCCACCTCGAGGCCCGCCTCTGGAACGACGTCTTCAAGTTTGCTCAGGGCTACATGGGCATTCCCCAGGGCACCATTCGGGCCACGGTGCTCATCGAGACCATCCTGGCCGCCTTCGAGATGGAGGAAATCCTCTACGAACTGCGGGAGCATGCCGCCGGCCTTAACGCAGGGCGCTGGGACTACATCTTTAGCTGCATCAAGAAGTTCGCCACCCACGAGGTGCTGTTCCCCGATCGGGCCCAGGTCACCATGACGGTACCCTTCATGCGGGCCTACACCGAGTTGCTGGTACGCACCTGCCACAAGCGTGGAGCCCATGCCATAGGGGGGATGTCGGCCTTCATTCCCAGTCGCAAGGATCCCGAGGTCAACGCCAAGGCCATCGAGCAGGTCACCAAGGACAAAGAGCGCGAATCGGGCGATGGCTTCGACGGTACCTGGGTGGCCCACCCCGACCTGGTGCCGGTGGCGCTGGCGGTCTTCGACAAGGTGTTGGGAGATAAACCCAACCAAAAAGACCGCTTGCGGGAAGATGTCGATGGTAAGGTAAAAGCCGAGCACCTGATCGACTTCAATGTACCGGGCGGCAAGATTACCGAGGCCGGAATTCGCAACAACATTAGCGTGGGGCTGCAATACCTGGCGGCCTGGCTGGGCGGAAGCGGTGCGGTGGCCATCTTCAACCTGATGGAAGACGCCGCTACCGCCGAAATTTCCCGTTCGCAACTGTGGCAGTGGTTGCGCAAGGGCGCCCGATTGGATGATGGGCGCACTTTTACCCAGGAGCTGTACACCCAGCTTAAACAAGAGGAGATGGCCAAGCTGACCGGTATGAACAACCTGGAAGAGGCCGCACGGCTTCTGGACGAGCTGGTGCTGCAACCCGAGTTCAAGGAGTTCCTGACCCTGCCTGCTTACGAGCGACTGGGCTGAGCCCGCTCATGCGAATCCCACCGGGATCGTCCACTCCTCGTTTGCGTTCAGCAGCAAAAATAGCGAAGACCGCGATAGAGCGCTCTTCATAGTCTTTGAGCACCTCGCCAACATTATTGCTGCGTCCTGCACGGCACAGTGGCCTCCCGGATGGGAGGCCACGCCTGTTGCAGAGTGCGATAAGTGATACCAGATTCGGTTAGTTCGTCGCCGAACGGTGACGAACTAACCCGACCGAAGGGATACGCTTTCTTCGCCGAGCGCAGCGAGGGGTGTGCTCTAGGATTCAAAAAGATAGCCTCTTAGCGCTTTTTGTTTGAAGATTATCTTTTTGAATCCGGTATGAAGAATGAGGCGCACAGCTCGTGCGCCTCAATGCTGCCTGGTGGCCGTGCAGTCTACGCGGCTTTGCTCTTGCTTTTGGGCTTCCTGCTTGAAGGGGTTTTTACTGGCTTGCGCTCGGTGCTGTGAATGCGGGCCAGGGGGGTTACCCGCTGGACTTCCAGCACACGCTTGTAGCGCTTGATTTTGGTTTCTTTGTCCTCCCAGATTTCGGTTTTGAGGGAGCCTTCCAGGAGTACCGGTGTGCCCTTCTTAAGCTCGGCAAGCTGCACCGCCAGGTCACGCCAGGCTTCTAGCTCGATATAGTGGCTTCGAGCCTGCCCAGCCGAGGCATCCCAGCTCGAGAAGCCCAGGCTGGCCCTGGCGACCGGGGTTTTGAGCGAGGTCAGGCGGATTTCGGGGTCGGCGGTCAGGCCACCGGTCAGGATCACCCGGTTTTCGGCCCCGTAGAGCACCGGGCCTTTCTCCTCCTGGCGCACATCGGCGTTTTCCAGCCTGAACAAATCCTCGCCCACGATGCGCAGACGCGAACCCTTTAGCCCATCGGCTGTCCAGGACTCGTAGACCAGATGGCCCATGGCCTGGTAGGCCTGCCCTTCTGCCAGTTGATCGGCCCAGAGTTCGGCAACCTTGCCATAGAAGGTCAGGTCGGCCCGGCTGAAAAGGTGGTTATCGCCGACGGCCCGCTTGCCAATAAGGGCAACCTCGAGCACCGGGGTGCCTTTGGGGGTGTAGCGAAGTTCGTGCTTGCTGAGGACGCCACTAATAATAATCAGGTTGGTGGACATGTTTGTTCTCCTAGTACGTTACGGTCAGGTTTACTTGAGGTGTGAAGGTCTTTGAGCTGATGGGTGGCCTGGGCTCGCCTGGCAGGTACTCAAATAGGTGATGCTTTCGCAAACCAATCGACCTGTAAAAGCAGGATCAGCGGCCTGTTCAAACCAACAGTGAGGCAAGGCCAGGAAATTTGGTGCGGGGGTGTGGGGGGGTCTCGAGCTTATTCATCACTCACTTCCGTTTCGGTCTGTGCCATACGGGCGCTTTTGCTAGGGGTTTGGGGTTTCGGGCAGCTCGTCTATGGTGCGTTTCGGTCAGGTCTTCAAGTCTTTTGTGTGTTGATCCTTTCCCCCGTTTGGTTTTTGTGCCAAATCGGATGTTGTTAGGATACAACATAATCTCGATTTTGTCTAGTGTCTATAAACAAGCACAAAAAAGTACGTCTAGAACGTGCATTTGTCCGAGTGTCGGGTTTGCAAATCAAAACCACATTGCAGCAGCGGCCTAGGGATTATGAATAAAACAGAATGTAGGGGGATGCGAAAGTACCCAAGAGAGCTGAACCGAATTTGCTATAAGCAGGAGCCTCCTTTGGCGTGGATATTCTCCAATGCGGTTCGTCGCTTGTCTTGTGGGTGCATCTCTAAAAATCCGTATGCCAGAATAAGGCATGAAAGAGTGGAAAACGAAAGCACGCCAAGCCTTTGAGCGGTACATGGAAGACCTGGAACTAAGCCTGGAAGCGGGGAGTGGACTGGCGGAGATCGAACGGGCCATGCTGCGACATAACCCGGAACTCCTCAGGACGCTGATGCAAGGCCTGGTGGAAGAGACCCAGGCGCCTTCCCCCCCTGGAGCTACCGAAGGGGTGGAGGAGGGTGGGACAACGCACCAGCCAGGTACGC